>NZ_JBEORT010000008.1:0-124867 GCF_040302425.1 Streptomyces sp. NPDC126497 | reverse complement strand
AGGTGGAGTGGCAGACGGGACCGGTGGTGTGGGGCACGCCCGGCACCAACGGACAGCACGCCTACTACCAGTTGATCCACCAGGGCACGAAGCTCATCCCGGCCGACCTGATCGGCTTCGCCCGTCCGGTCGCCGAGCTGAGCGACGAACTCAGGGCCCAGCACGACCTGCTGATGGCCAACCTGTTCGCGCAGGGCCAGGCCCTGGCGTTCGGCAAGACCGCCGAGGAGGTGCGGGCGGAGGGCGTGCCAGAGGAGCAGGTGCCGCACCGCACCTTCCGGGGCAACCGTCCCACCACCACGATCCTGGCCACCGAACTGACCCCCTCGGTGCTCGGCCAGCTGATCGCGCTCTACGAGCACAAGGTGTTCGTGCAGGGCGCGATCTGGAACATCGACTCCTTCGACCAGTGGGGCGTCGAACTCGGCAAGGTCCTCGCCAAGCGCGTCGAACCCGCCCTCACCACCGGCGCCGACGTCCCCGGCCTCGATCCGTCCACGGCCGCGCTGGTGGCCGCCTACCGCGAACGCAGGAAGTGAACTGACATGCAGATCGGTCTTGTTGGGCTCGGCAAGATGGGCGGCAACATGCGCGAGCGCATCCGCAACGCCGGCCACACCGTCATCGGGTACGACACCAACCCCGAGCTCTCCGACGTCGACGACCTGTCCGGCCTGGTCGACCGGCTCGAGAGGCCGCGCGCGGTGTGGGTGATGGTGCCGGCCGGCGCCGCCACCCAGCACGTCGTCGACCGGCTGGGGGACCTGCTCGAGCCCGGCGACGTCGTCGTCGACGGCGGCAACTCCCGCTGGACCGACGACGAGAAGCACGCCGAGGAGCTGGCTGCCAAGGGCATCGGCTTCGTCGACGCGGGCGTCTCGGGCGGGGTGTGGGGGCTGAAGAACGGCTACGCCCTGATGGTCGGCGGCGACGAGGAGCACGTGGAACGGCTGAAGCCGATCTTCGACGCGCTCAAGCCGGACGGCCCGTACGGGTACGTCCACGCGGGCAGGGTCGGCGCCGGCCACTTCGCGAAGATGGTCCACAACGGCATCGAGTACGCCATGATGCAGGCCTACGCCGAGGGCTGGGAGCTCCTGGAGAAGGTCGACTCGGTGGACAACGTCCGTGAGGTGTTCCGCTCCTGGCAGGAGGGCACCGTCATCCGTTCCTGGCTGCTCGACCTCGCGGTGAACGCCCTCGACGAGGACCAGCACCTGGAGCGGCTGCGCGGGTACGCCGAGGACTCGGGCGAGGGCCGCTGGACCGTGGAGGCGGCCGTCGACCACGCGGTGCCGCTGCCGGCGATCACCGCCTCGCTGTTCTCGCGGTTCACCTCGCGCCAGGAGGACTCGCCGCAGATGAAGATGGTGGCGGCGCTGCGCAAGCAGTTCGGCGGGCACGCCGTCGAGTCGGCGGAGAAGGCGTAACGCCGGTGGGAGACCTGCTGCTGGCCCGGCACGGTGAGACGGAGTGGAGCAGAACGGGCCGGCACACCGGCCGGACCGACCTCCCGCTGACCCCGGCCGGTGAGGCCCAGGCCACGTCCCTCGCCCCGCTCCTGGCGGGGCGGACCTTCGGGCTGGTCCTCACCAGCCCGCTGGTCCGCGCCCGGCGCACCGCCGCGCTGGCGGGCCTGACCGGGGCGGTGGAGGAGCCGGACCTGCGGGAGTGGGACTACGGCGGCTACGAGGGGGTCACCACCGCGGACATCCGCCGCACCCGGCCCGGCTGGGACCTGTGGACCGACGGGGTGCCGCCCGGCCGGGAGTTCCCCGGCGAGTCCCCGGAGCAGGTCGGCGAGCGCGCGGACCGGGTGCTGTCCCGGGTGGCCGGGGCGCTCGACGAGGGGGACGTGATGCTGGTGGCGCACGGCCATCTGCTCCGCGTCCTGACGGCCCGTCGGCTGGGTCTGCCGCCGGCCGCCGGGCGGCTGTTCCGCCTGGAGACGGGCACCTTGAGCCGGCTGTCGCTGGAGCACGGCAGTCCCGTCGTCGCGGAGTGGAACACCCGGCCGTGACCTGACGGTCCGATCCCGCCGACGGCGGTCCCGACCGGTCAGGAATCGAGAAGCGCACGTGGGGGCGGGCCGCCTAGCCTAGCGTTGGCGCGACACCGCGGGCGGGACCCGCCCGCGGGACGGAACCGGGGACGCCGGCGGGGACCGCGCACGCGGTCCCCGCCCGACGGATGGAGACCGATGAGCATGACCACGAGGACAGAGCAGCAGTCGGCCGGGCCGCACGCCGCCGACAGCCACGATCTGATCCGCGTGCACGGGGCGCGTGAGAACAACCTCAAGGACGTCAGCATCGAGATACCCAAGCGTCGGCTGACGGTGTTCACCGGTGTCTCCGGCTCGGGCAAGAGCTCCCTGGTGTTCGACACGATCGCCGCCGAGTCGCAGCGACTGATCAACGAGACGTACAGCGCGTTCCTGCAGGGCTTCATGCCGAACCTGGCCCGCCCCGAGGTCGACGTGCTCGACGGCCTGACCACCGCCATCACCGTCGACCAGCAGCGGATGGGCTCCGACCCCCGCTCCACCGTCGGCACCGCCACCGACGCCAACGCGATGCTGCGCATCCTCTTCAGCCGGCTCGGCACACCGCACATCGGCCCGCCCGCCGCGTACTCCTTCAACGTCGCCTCGGTCTCGGCGAGCGGCGGCTTCACCGTCGACCGCGGCAGCGAGAAGACCAGGACCGAGAAGGTCAGCTTCAGCCGCACCGGCGGCATGTGCACGCACTGCGAGGGCCGGGGCACCGTCTCCGACATCGACCTCGCACAGCTCTTCGACGACTCCAAGTCGCTCTCCGAGGACCCCTTCACCATCCCCACCTACACCGGGGACGGCTGGGTCGTGCGGGTCATCGCCGAGTCCGGCTTCTTCGACAAGGACAAGCCGATCCGCGAGTACACCAAGAAGGAGCGGCACGACCTCCTCTACCGCGAGCCGACCAAGGTGAAGGTCAACGGGGTCAACCTCACCTACGAGGGACTGATCCCGAAGCTCCAGAAGTCGTTCCTGTCCAAGGACCGCGAGTCGATGCAGCCGCACGTCCGGGCCTTCGTGGACCGGGCGGTCACCTTCGCCGAGTGCCCCGCGTGCGACGGCACCCGGCTCAGCGAACTGGCCCGCTCCTCGCGGATCGGCGGGCTGAACATCGCCGACGCCTGCGCCATGGAGATCCGCGACCTGGCCGAGTGGGTCCGCGGGCTCCGGGAGCCGTCGGTGACGCCGCTGCTGGCCAAGCTCCAGCACACCCTCGACTCGTTCGTGGAGATCGGCCTCGGCTACCTCTCGCTCGACCGGGCCTCGGGCACGCTCTCCGGCGGTGAGGCGCAGCGCACCAAGATGATCCGCCACCTCGGCTCCTCGCTCACCGACGTCACCTACGTCTTCGACGAGCCCTCGATCGGCCTGCACCCGCACGACATCCAGCGGATGAACAACCTGCTGCTGCGGCTGCGGGACAAGGGCAACACGGTGCTGGTGGTGGAGCACAAGCCGGAGACGATCGCCATCGCCGACCACGTCGTGGACCTCGGCCCCGGCGCCGGCACGGCGGGCGGCGCCGTCTGCTTCGAGGGCACCGTCGACGGCCTGCGGGCGAGCGACACCGTCACCGGCCGCCACCTCGACGACCGGGCCGGGCTGAAGGAGACGGTCCGCGAGGCCACCGGCGTCCTGGAGATCCGCGGCGCGAACGCCAACAACCTCCGGGACGTCGACGTCGACATACCGCTCGGCGTGCTCTGCGTCGTCACCGGCGTCGCGGGCTCCGGCAAGAGCTCCCTCGTCCACGGCTGCCTCCCGGCCGAGGACGTGGTCTCGGTGGACCAGACCCCGATCCGCGGCTCGCGCCGCAGCAACCCGGCGACGTACACGGGGCTGCTCGACCCGATCCGCAAGGCCTTCGCCAAGGCCAACGGCGTCAAGCCGGCCCTGTTCAGCGCCAACTCCGAGGGCGCCTGCGCCACCTGCAACGGCGCCGGCGTCATCTACACCGACCTGGCCATCATGCAGAGCGTGGCCACGACCTGCGAGGACTGCGGGGGCAGGCGGTTCGACGCGTCGGTGCTCGAGTACCGCTTCGGCGGCCGGGACATCAGCGAGGTGCTCGCGATGTCGGTGACCGAGGCCGAGGAGTTCTTCCGCGAGGGCGCGTCACGCGTTCCGGCCGCGCACCGGATCGTGGCGCGGATGGCGGACGTCGGGCTCGGCTACCTCACCCTCGGCCAGCCGCTCACCACGCTGTCCGGCGGCGAGCGGCAGCGACTGAAGCTGGCCGTCCACATGGCCGACAAGGGCGGGGTGTACGTCCTCGACGAGCCGACCACCGGTCTGCACCTCGCCGACGTGGAACAGCTGCTCGGCCTGCTCGACCGGCTCGTGGACTCCGGGAAGTCGGTCATCGTCATCGAGCACCACCAGGCGGTCATGGCGCACGCCGACTGGATCGTCGACCTCGGCCCCGGCGCCGGTCACGACGGCGGCCGGGTCGTCTTCGAGGGCACCCCCGCCGACCTGGTCGCCGCCCGCTCCACCCTCACGGGCGAGCACCTCGCCCAGTACGTCGGCGGCTGAGGCACTCACCGCGCGGCGTCGGGGCGTCCTGCTACGCCCCGGCGCGGCGCGGGATGCCGTACGCCCGTTCCACCCGCAGCCGCAGCACCAGGCGCCGCTCCCGGACCATCGCGGCGCGGTAGTCGTCCCAGTCGGCGTGCTCGCCGTTGACGTCGCGGTACAGCCGGATCAGTTCCTCGACCGTCCCGTCGTACAGGTTCCCGGCGACGGGCGACAGGTCGGCGGTGCCCTCGGCGACCGTGTAGGCCCACCGGTCGTCGCTGGTCACGTGGTAGGAGGCGCGGGGGTCGCGGCGCAGGTTGCGGGTCTTGGCCCGGTCGTCGGTGAGCGAGACGCGGACGATCCGCTCGTCGGGGTAGTAAGCGTGCATGACGTTCGACAGCTGGGGCCGCCCGTCGCGTTTCAGGGTGACGAGCACTCCGCCGTGCAGCTCGGAGAGCAGGGCGAGCAGTGCGTTCTGTTCGGCGTCCTGGGTCATGACTCGTTCAACGGCCCGCACCGGGCCGGCATTCCTGCGAGGAGAGCGATGGCAGTACTGCGGCAAGAGGCCGATCCCGCCGAGGCCGGGCTGGACGCGGGGGCGCTGGAGCGCCTGGACCGGCACTTCGCCCGTCTGGCCGACGAGGGGAGGCTGCCCGGGTTCCTGGTGGCCGTCGCCCGGGGCGGGCGCGTCGCGCACCTGACGGCGTACGGGGCGCGGGACGTGGCGGCGGGGCTGCCCGTGCAGAGCGACACGCTGTGGCGGATCTACTCCATGACCAAGCCGGTGACGGCCGTCGCCGCGCTGATGCTGGTGGAGGAGGGCCGGCTGTCGCTGGACGACCCGGTCGGCCGCCACCTGCCGGCGTTCGCGCGGCCGCGCGTGTACGAGAGCGGGTCGGGCGACGAGGTGCGGACCCGCCCTCCCGCCGGTCCCCTCCTCGTGCGGCACCTGATGACCCACACCGCCGGTCTGACGTTCGCCTTCTACCACTCCCACCCCGTCGACGCGCTCTACCGCGCGGCCGGCCTGGAGTCGTCGGTGGCGCCCGGCACGGATCTCGCGGGGACCACCGAGGTGTACGCGGGTCTGCCGCTGCAGTTCGATCCGGGCACCCGGTGGAACTACTCGGTCGCCTCCAATGTGCTGGGACGGATCATCGAGGTCGTGTCGGGCCGGCCGCTCGACGTGTTCCTCGCCGAGCGGGTCTTCGGGCCGCTCGGGATGACGGACGCCGGGTTCGAGGTCACCGACGAACAGGCGGAGCGGCTCGCGGAGCTGTACGGGGAGTGCGAGGACGGCGGCATCGAGCCGGTCCCGGGACTGCCGCTGCGGGGCCGGCCCCGGTTCCTGTCCGGCAGCGGCGGCATGGTGGCCTCCGCCCACGACTACCACCGCTTCATGGAGCTGCTGCGCCGGCGCGGCGAACTCGACGGCACGCGCCTGCTCTCGCCGGCGACCGTGGACCTGATGACCCGCAACCACCTGCCCGGCGGCGCCGACCTGCGCGCCTTCGGCAGCCGTCCCGCACACGACGTGCCCGGCAACGACGGGGTCGGCTTCGGCCTCGGCGTCTCCGTCGTCGTCGACCCGTCCCGCACGCAGGCCCCGTCCACTGCCGGCAGCTACGGCTGGAGCGGGGTGGCCACCACCACGTTCTGGGTCGACCCGGGCCGCGACCTGACCGTGCAGTTCCACACGCAGGTGCGGCCCAGGTCGTCCCACACCGTCTTCCGGGACCTCAAACGGCTGGTGCACGAGGCGGTGACGGGCTGACGGCCGTCAGGACAGGTGGGCCACCGCGTCCAGATGGGGCAGGTGGTGGTCGAGGCGTTCCCGCTTGGTGCGCAGGTAGGTGATGTTGTTCTCGCACGGCGGTATCAGCAGCGGCACCTGCTCGGCGACCCGGACGCCGTGCCGCACCAGCGCCTCGCGCTTGCGCGGGTTGTTGGACATCAGCCGCACCGAGCGCACGCCCAGGTCCTGGAGGATGCCGGCGGCGACACCGTAGTCGCGGGCGTCCACCGGGAACCCGAGCGCCAGGTTCGCCTCGACCGTGTCCAGCCCCTCCGCCTGCAGGGCCATCGCCCGCAGCTTGCCGAGGAGCCCGATGCCGCGGCCCTCGTGGCCCCTCAAGTAGACGACCACACCGGCCCCTTCGGCGACGACCGCGCGCAGCGCCGACGCCAGCTGGTCGCCGCACTCGCAGTGCCGGGAGCCGAAGGCGTCCCCGGTCAGGCACTCCGAGTGCAGCCGGGTGAGGACACGGTCCGCGCCGATGTCGCCGTACACCAGGGCGACCTGCTCGTCCCCGCGGTCGTGGTCCAGGTAGCCGACCGCCTGGAACGCGCCGTACACGGTGGGCAGCGGCGCGTTCACGACGCGTTCCACGCCGGTCCGCCGCTGGGACTTCTTGCCGAGGACGCCTACTTTTTCTGTCATGATTCCCGAGTTCCTAAGCAGAGACGAAAGGCCGTGACGACATGGGTGGTTCACAAAAGCGTTCGGCGGCATACGGCCCGGTGCACGGTCTGTTGCCGGCGGATACTACTGAGGATGTACGGACGCGGGGAGCCGGTGTCTCACGGCAGATCGCGGTACTTCCGGTCGGGAGTTTCGAACAGCACGGTCCGTTCCTGCCGCTGGCGACCGACACCCTGGTCGCCTGTGCGATCGCGCGGGAGATCGCCGACGCCCATCCGGTGCACCTCCTCCCTCCGGTGACGATCTCCTGCTCCCACGAGCACGCGGCCTGGCCGGGGACCGTCTCCCTCTCCTCCGTCACGCTCCACGCGGTGATACGGGACATCGCCGACTCGCTCCGCCGGTCGGGCGTGGACGCCCTGGTGCTGGTCAACGGGCACGGCGGAAACTACGTCCTGGGCAACGCCGTTCAGGAGTCCTCCGCCCGCGGCGAGCGGATGGCGCTGTTCCCGGCCCCGGAGGACTGGGAGACGGCGTGTGCGCGGGCCGGCGTCGCCACCTCCCTCCTCACCGACATGCACGCGGGTGAAATCGAGACCTCCGTCCTCCTCCACACACATCCCGAATTGCTCCGCCCCGGTTATGAGACCTCCGACCACGTCGCGGACGACCGTCGCCATCTCCTCACCACGGGCATGTCCGCCTATACCGATTCCGGCGTCATCGGACGCCCTTCTCTGGGCTCGGCGGAAAAGGGCAGGGAAATCCTGGCAAGCCTGGCGGATTCGTTCGCCGCGTATTTCTCGCTGCTGACATCGGCGGACGGAGCCCCTTCCGGACCGTCCGGACCTTCGGGCCCGTCCGGCGTCTGAGGGCGAGGCCAAAGGCCGGCCGGGAATCCGGGGGCCTTGTCCCCGGGGACGGGAAGGGAAGGGGCGGCGGGGGCGGGAACACCACGTCCGCCACCCCGCACCCCCGCGTACCACCGACCGACCAGCACCACCGCGCCCGGCAGGCCGGCCACCAGACTGAGCACCCCGTAGACGACCGCGACGGTCAGTCCCCGCCCCGCCCCGAGCCCGGCCGCCCCGAACGCCCAGGCGGTGACCCCTTCCCGGGGCCCCCACCCGCCCACGTTCAACGGCAGCCCCATCGCCAGCAGCGCCAGCACGGCGAGCGGCAACAGCTCCGGCACGGACGCGTCCACCCCGGCGACATGAGCGGCGAGGACGAACATGGCGACGTACCCGGCCAGTACGACCACGGACGAGACGAGGACACCGGGCGCGTGACGACGCGGGAACGACCCCCCGTGCGCCTCGGCCGGCGCCCCGTGCCCGGCCCTCCGCCGTCCCGGCGCCCGGTTCATCCGCACCGCCAGCACCACCGCGCAGGCCCCCGCCACCCCGAGCCCGACCACCGGCGCCGCCTGGCGCACGTCGTCGAGCACCGGCGACGGCATGCTCACCAGCACCACCGCCCCCACGGCGAAGAGCACGAGCTGCCCGGCGGTCCGCTCCAGCACCACCGCCCGCACCCCGCGCCCCAGGTCCCCGGCGCTCCGCCCGTGCCGCACGGCCCGGTGGACGTCGCCCCACACTCCCCCGGGCAGCGCCGCGTTGAGGAACAGCGCACGGTAGTAGTCGGCGACGGCCGCCCCCAACGGCAGCCGGATGCCGATCCCCCGCGCGACCAGCGCCCAGCGCCACGCGCTGAACACGGTGGTCACCAGCCCGATCCCGAGCCCCGCGAGCAGCGTCGGCCCGTCGATGCGGCGCAGTCCCTCCACCAGGACCCCGGTGTCGAGGCGCCGGAGCAGGACCGCGAGGATCACGACGCCGCCGAGCGCGCCGAGCCGGGTGCGCACGGCAGGGGTGCCGAGCCGGGCGAGGGCACCGCGCGGCCGCGTGCTCACGCGGCCCCCTCCACCGGAGGGCACAGCGCGAGCAGATCGCTGTGGTGGACGACGACCCGCAGCTCCCCCGCCGCACAGGCCGCCAGCCGTTCGGCCAGGTAGGCGTCGGCGCGGGGGGCCAGTTCCGGCCGTTCCTCCACCGCCGCGCCGACCCAGCCCCGCAGCCACTGCTCGGTCAGCGCGGCCTGCCCGGGGCCGAGCCGCCAGGGGCTCGGACGGAGCCGTACGGTCGCCCCGTGCTCGGCGAAGACCTCGGCGGTGACCGTGACCGCGTCCGGGCCGAGCAGCCCGCCCCGGCGCTGGTGGGCGTTGAACGCCTCCGTGATCTCGCGGTCCAGCGGATGCGGTGCGGTCAGCTCCACCCGTCCGGCCACCGACAGCGTCAGCAGGGCCGGGCAGCCGGCTCCGGCGCAGGCGGCGGCGAGGGCGCCGGCCTCCTCGCGGGTGAGGACGTCGAGCAGCGCGGACGCCGTCACCAGGGAGGCGCCGGACAGCGCGTCCGGGGTGAGCCGGGCGACGTCGCCGCGCCGGGTCTCCACGGTGACGTGGCTGCCGTCGGCGGCGGAGCGCGGGGAGGCGACGGCGGCGAAGTGCAGCAGGTAGGGGTCCCGGTCGTGCAGGACCCAGTGCTGGGCGCCGTCGAGGCGGGGGGCGAGCCAGCGGCCCATGGACCCGGTGCCGCAGCCGATGTCGTGGACGACGAGGCCGCCGGTCCGGCGCGGCAGGTCGGCGAGCCGGATGCGCAGCGGGTCGAGCAGGCCGTACGAGCGGGCGGCGGCGTCGGCCGGTTCGCGCAGCTGCAGCCACTCGGGCGCGTAGCGGGCCGGTTCGTCGTCCCCGGCGTCCCGCAGCCGCAGGGTGGCCCGCTCCCCGGGGCGGTGCGCGGGGCCGGCGCCGGGGATGACGTCCCGCTCCCCGGGGCGGGCCGGGAGCGGCCCGCCGTGCCGGGTGGTGGTGGCCGGGTTCGTCATGCGGCCCTCCGGGGTCCGGTGGGAAGCCGGCGCAGTACCGCCGCCAGGCTCTGTGCGGTGCTCGCCCAGCCGCCGAGCGCGGCCCGCCGGCCGCGGGCGGCGGCCTTGAGCCGGCGTCGCACGTCCGCCTCGCCGAACCAGCCGCGCAGTTCGGCGGCGAGGGCGGCGGGATCCTCCGGCGGGACGAGGACGCCGGGCACTCCCCCGTCGGGTGCGCGGCCGACCGCCTCGGGCAGCCCGCCGACGTCGGTCGCCAGTACCGGGATGCCGCGCGCCAGCGCCTCGGTGACCGCCATGCCGTACGTCTCGGCGTACGAGGTGAGCACCATGAGGTCGGCGGCGGCGTAGCTCGCGTCGAGGGCGGCGCCGGACCGCGGGCCGGTCAGTTCCAGCCGGTCCTCGAGGCCGTGTTCGCGGATGAGTCCGCGCAGGCGGGAGACGTACCCGGGGTCGTGTCCGAGGCCGCCGACGAGCGCGCAGCTCCACGGCAGGTCGGACACGGACGCCAGTGCCTCCACGAGCCGGTGCTGTCCCTTGCGCGGGGTCACGGCGGCCACGCACAGCAGCCGCGAGACGCCGTCGGTGCCGGGTGCGAGGGGCGCGATGTCGGCGCCGGGTGCGGCGACGTGGACGCGGTCGGGGGCCAGGCCGTGGTGGGAGACGAGACGCCGTACGGCCCACCCGCTGGTGGCGATCACGGCGGGCACCGCCCGCAGCACCGCGCGTTCGCGGGCGTCCAGTTCGGCGGCGACGGCCGCGTCGAGCCCGGTCTCGTCGCCGAGCGGCAGGTGCACGAGGACGGCCATGCGCAGCCGTCCCTCCTCCGCCTCGGGGACGATGACCTCGGGCACCCCGCAGGCGACCAGTCCGTCGAGCAGGACGACGGCGCCGTCCGGCAGTTCCCGCAGGACGCGGGCGAGTTCCGCGCGGGCGGCGGCGGCCGGCCGGGGCCAGTGGCCGGCCACGGCGTGCCGGTGCGCCTGCCAGCCGAACCCGGGCAGGTCCAGGCAGACGCGCCGGTCGTAGGCGTTGCCGCCGCTGGGCGCGGCCGGGTCGTCGACGCCTCCCGGCATCACGAAGTGCACGGAGCGCAGCGACATGGGGATGATCCCGCCGTTCCTCCGGGGGCCGGCCTGCGGCGGAACGTGGTCCAGGCGGGCGTCGCCGGCCCGGCCGACGGTCGTGCCGGTCCCGTCGATGACCGTGCCGGGCATGTCGGTCGTCGTGCCGGTCACAGCGCACGCTCGTAACTCGCCCAGGCGATGTGCGACTCGTGCAGGGTGACGGCTATCTCCGCGATGCCCTTGGCGCCCTCGCCCAGGGCGCCCTGGTGGATGCGTCCGGCGAGCCGGTCGGCGATGACCTTGGCCAGGTACTCCGTGGAGGTGTTGACCCCCGCGAAGTCGGGTTCGTTGTCGAGGTTGCGGTAGTTCAGCCCTCCGACGACGGCCCCGAGTTCCTGCGTGGCCAGGCCGATGTCGACGACGATGTTGTCCTCGTCCAGCTGCTCGCGCCGGAAGGTGGCGTCCACGAGGAACGTGGCCCCGTGCAGACGCTGGGCCGGTCCGAAGACCTCGCCGTGGAAGCTGTGGGCGATCATGATGTGATCGCGGACGGTGATGCTGAACAACGGACGACCCTCCAGGTGCGGCGCGTCTGTTCCCCGGCCGGTCTGCGCCGGGGATGCCGTGTAGTACGGCCGGCTCCCTTCCCCCGTTCAGCGTCCGTCACGTCTTTTCCCACAGGTCAGGCGTGCGCGTTCGGTCACGGGGTGTCGTAGCGCACGCGGTGGCACAGCGCCGGGATCTCCCCGGAGGCGAGGCGGGGCATGACGTCGGGCAGGTCCTCGAAGGCGGACTCGCCGGTGACGAGGGCGTCCAGGGCGGGGTCGGCGAGCAGGTCGAGGGCGAGGGCGAGCCGGTCGGCGTAACCGCGGTGCGCGCGGGCCGGGGAGACGGTGCCGACCTGGCTGCCGCGGACGGTCAGGCGCCGGGAGTGGAAGGCCTCGCCCAGCGGGAGGCTCACCTTCCGGTCGCCGTACCAGCTCAGCTCCACGACGGTGCCCTCGGCGCGGAGCAGTTCGAGCGCCCGGCCGAGGCCCTGCTCGGTGGCGCTGGCGTGCACCACCAGGTCGCACTCACCGAGGGCCTCCTCGGGCGGCGCGAACCCGACGCCGAGCGCCGCAGCGGTCCTCGCGCGCGTCGGGTCGGTGTCGACGAGCTGCACCCGTACGCCGGGGAACCGGGCCAGCAGCGCGGCCACCGAGCAGCCGACCATCCCGCCGCCGACCACCGCGATCCGGTCGCCGACCAGCGGCGCGGCGTCCCACAGCGCGTTCACGGCGGTCTCCACGGTGCCGGCCAGCACGGCCCGTCCGGCGGGCACGCCGTCGGGCACGGGTGTGACGGCGTGCGCCGGGACGACATACCTGGTCTGGTGCGGGTACAGGCAGAACACGGTCCGTCCGACGAGCGCCTCCGGGCCCTCCTCCACCACGCCCACGTTGAGGTAGCCGTACTTCACGGGGGCCGGGAAGTCGCCCTCCTGGAACGGCGCCCGCATGACGGCGTGCTGGCTCTCGGGCACCCCGCCGCGGAAGACGAGCGTCTCCGTGCCCCGGCTCACCCCGGAGTACAGCGAGCGCACCAGCACCCCGTCCGCGCCGGGCGCGGGCAGGCCGACCTCGCGGATCACCCCCCGGCCCGGCGAGTCGAGCCAGAACGCACGTGCGGTGCGGTTCATCGGAGTCCTCCTGAACGATCGGGAAGCCGCGCGCGTACCGAGTGTGCACAGGCCGCGCACAAGGGAGCGGCGTTGATCGACTCTGTCACAGGCCGGAGGGTGTTCGGTGGCCCTGAACAACAGTTACGACGTGAGGCCCGTGCAACAGGAGACCGCCGTGGGGGCGGGCGCACAGGTCCTGTTGCTGGTCCTGATCGGTACGGCGGTCGGCATGGGCCCCGCTGGCTGGCTGACCGGCCTCGCGTTCGCGGTCGTCACCTGGGCGGTGCTCTCCCGGGCCCTGCGCCGGTCCCGGCCGCGCTCCTTCGGCGCGGCGAACCGGGTCACGCTCGGCCGGGCCGTCCTCGTCGGCGGGGTCACCGCACTGGTCGCCGACTCCTTCCAGGACTCGCCACCGGTCTCCCTCTTCGTCGGCCTGACCGCCGTGGCGCTGATCCTGGACGGCGTGGACGGCAAGGTGGCGCGCAGGACCGGTACGTCGACTCCGCTGGGCGCCCGCTTCGACATGGAGGTGGACGCGTTCCTGATCCTGGTGCTGAGCGTGTACGTGTCGACGTCGATGGGTCCGTGGGTGCTGCTGATCGGCGGGATGCGGTACGTCTTCGTGGCCGCCGCGCGCGTCCGGCCCTGGCTGACCGCCCCGCTCCCGCCGAGCACGGCCCGCAAGACGGTGGCCGCGCTCCAGGGCGTGCTGTTGCTGCTGGCCGGGGCGGCCCTGCTGCCGCACGCGGTCAACGTCGGTGTGGTGGTGCTGGCGCTGGGCCTGCTGGTGTGGTCGTTCGGCCGGGACGTGCTGTGGCTGCGGCGGACGTCCAGGGCGGCGGAGGCTCCCGCCGCGCCCGAGGTGCGGCGGGAACTGGTCACGAGCTGACGGCGTCGGGCGGGCGGAGCGGGCGGGCACGGCCGGCGTCCGCTCCGGTCCCGGTACGCGCCGCCGCGGCCTACTGGAGACCCGCCGCGTCGATCAGCCGGACCAGGTCCTTGCGCCCGTAGCCGAGCCGGCGGGCCCGGTCGGCCGCCATCAGCGCCAGGTGCGCGACGGCCTCCGCCGCGCGTCCGTTCCCATGGTCGGCGTCGGACCGCTCCCGGGGCTGCTCGACGCCCAGGCCGTTCATCACCAGCCCGTGCTCACGGCGGACCTCCGCGACGGTACCGGCGACCGCGTCGAGGAGCGTCCTCCCCGGCCGCTCGCACTCCAGGGCGAAATGGCCCCGGTCGACCGGCACGCATCCCTCCGGCGGACGTGCCCGCAGCCCCGCGTACCGCTCGTCCGCGCATCCGGTGTGCCCGAACTCGTCGTGCTCCAGCGTGAACCGGTGGAACCCGGGCGGCACCGGAGGCGGTGGCGGCGTGTACGCCCACCCCGCGTCCTCGTACAACTGCCGCTTCACCTCCTCCTCGTCGGCGTGCGTCACGGTGAAGCCGGTGGCCTCGTTCCGCCCGGTCGTCGTGCCGTCGGGGTTGCGGTGGAAGTGCAGGCTCATGGTGTGCTCCGGTCGTCCGTGTCCTGATCCGTGTTCTGATCCGTTTTCCGGGAGAACGGGGGATGTCCCCGTCACCGGATCGAACGGACCGCCCGTCCCGCACGTGCCCGCATCGCACGGCACCACCCGATCGTGTGAGGACGCCCGCCGACGGCGGCGCCACCGGCCACGGCTCACCGCCCCGACGGACCGCCGTTGCACCGGGGGCGATTGTCAGGGGCGGGAGTTATCCTCGCAAGGCGCTTGCGACACATGTGTCTTGCGACCACGGGGGGTCTCGATGCACGGCCGTGACCGGAGTTTCCCTCAGGACTGTCCGGGAGGTCACCCGGGCATGTCGACCGAGGCGGGGATCGACGTCCAGCGGCAACTGGAGTCCCTGGTCCAGGACTTCCGGACCAGTGACCCCCCGATGCCGGTGATCGTGCTGCACGCCGAGGACTCCGCCGACGACGACCGGGTCACCGAACTCGTCGACGAGCTGGGCGAGGGGCAGCAGCGGCACGGGACGCGCCTGGCCGTCGCCCCGACCGGGCCGCAACCGGGGGACGCCGACCCCACCGCCCGGGCCGCGCGCCTCCTGGTCGACCTCGGCGACTCCAGGAAGTGGGGGGACCGGTCCGCCGCCTACCGCCCCTACTCCTTCCCCCGCCTCAACCTGGTACGTGCCCTCCAGGAGGCCACCGACGACCCGGAGATGCGCGAGCACTGGCCGACCGCGCCCGGCGGCACCCCGGACGGGAACGCCCAGCGGGAGCGGGCCCAGACACAGCTGCTGCGCATCCTGGCCCGGCAGCGCTGGCGCCCCCGCAGACCCGCGCGCCGGCCCCGGCAGGTCCTGCTCAACGACGTGCAGCAGTTCCTCCCCATGGGTGTCCTGGGCGCGTTCACCGCGCTGCTCACCCGCCCCGAGTGGTACATCGCCGCCCTCGCGGGCATCGGCCTGATGATCCTCCTCGCCGGGCTGAACCACGTCCCCGGGCGCGCTCCCCTCTTCCTGTGGCTGCGCAGGGAGAGCCGGTGGTTCCTGACCACGACGTTCCTCCAGTCCGCCGCCCGCCGCCAGTCGACCAGCGTGCGGCTGCTGCGGCCCGTCCGCTCCTGGCAGGCCATCGCGGCCCGCGCCTACGACGTGGCCGAGGCCATGCGCGAGGGCGGCCCCTTCCCCCTCCAGCTGTACGTGCTGGCGCTCTTCGAGGACCTGCGGGACAACCACCGGCGCGCCAGCTGGGACCTGCGGGGGTTCAAGCGGACGCGTCCGCCGGTGCTGTTCCTGCGCCGGGCGGGCCGGGAGAACGGCGGCATAGAGCTGATCCGGGCGGTCAGCGACGTCCGCAGCCGGCGCAGCGAGCTCGACCCGCTGCTGATCGTGGCGGGCGTGGCGGCGGGCGACGCGGCCCTGCTGGACCGGGGCGCGGACGCGGACACCCCGGCCGTCCGGCCCCTGTCCCCCTCCCGGCCCTCGCCCCTCCCGCAGCGGCTGCGGCACTGGTACGACGAGTGGGCCGGGAACCTGCGGGCCGACCAGTCGCCGAGCCGGACGAACGCCCTGCCCTGGGTGCTCAGGATCCCGCTGCCGCACGACGAGCTGGTCCCGCTGCGGCAGACCGACCGGCGGTGCGTCAGGGCCCGGCACCGGCCGCCCCTGGCCCGGGTGGTGTGGTCGGCGCACAGCCTGCTCCTCGTGCTCGCCCTGGCCGTCACCGCGGGCGTCGTCCACGCCCGCGAACTGCACCGGACGTACTGCTCGGCGGGCCTGCTGACCGCCGACCGGGACACCGAGCGGCGTCCCGCGCCCGGCGGCGGCACGGAGTGCGTCGGCATAGCCACCGGGGACGTCCGGTTCGGCGCGCAGCTGAGCGGCGGGACCACCGGGGAGGGCGAGCGGCTGCGGGAGCTGGAGAGCCTGGTGCGCGCCGAGAACGCCAAGGTGCTGCGCGACCACCCCGACGCCTACGTGACGGTGGTGTACGCGGGGCCGCTGAGCTCCTCCTCGGTGGACCCGTCGCTGGTCAAGGGCGCCGAGGAACTGACCGGGGTCTACCTCGCCCAGCGCGTCGTCAACGAGAACTACACGGTGAAACTGCGGGTGCTGCTCGCCAACGGCGGTGCGGACATGGGGCACCAGCGCGTCACGGCCGACGCGATCGCCGGGTACGCCGACCGCGACCCGACCGTCGTGGGCGTCGTCGGCTTCGGCCGCGACCTGCAGAGCAGCCCCGACGTCACGCGCCGGCTGCACGCCGTGGGACTGCCCGTCGTCTCCGGCACCAACTCGGCGACGTACCTGCCGAAGGAGTTCTCCAACTGGTTCAGTCTGGCCGCCCCCGACGAGCACCAGGCCGAGGCGCTCGGTCTCGTCGCCCGGCAGCTGCGCGCCCGGGACAGCGCGCCGCACGCCCTCGTCCTGGCCCGCGACACCAAGGAGTCGCAGGACCGTTACACCAGCGAGCAGGCCCTGTACGGCGGGGAGATGCTGAAGCGGGAGGGCTTCCGGATGCTGCCCGCGCAGCGCTACCGGGTGGCCAACGGCAAGCCCGAACTGCGGCTGCACGCGGAGAGCATCTGCCGGGGCGAGGACGTCCCCTCGGTGATCTACTTCGCCGGACGGGTCGAGGACATCGGGCCGCTGATGACGCAACTGGGCACCGAACCGGGCTGCGCCGACCGGCGGATCTCGATCCTCACCGGGGACGACCTGAGCAAGGCCAGGTTCTCCGGCACGGGCGGCCGCGACGGCGTGGCCCCGCGGATCACGCTCTACCACGCGGCCCTGGCCGAACTGAGGGAGGCCGCGTCCAGGACCGCCTTCTACGAGGACGCCACCCACTACCTCCCCTGGCTGGAGGACGGGAAGGCCACGTACGACGCCGCCGACTTCGCGAGCGGCCAGACCGCCCTCTCCCACGACGCCACCCGCGCCCTGTACTGGGCGGCCAGCCTCGGGGACGTGCCCCAGAGCCGCGCGGCGACCTGGGTCAACCTCAGGAGCGTCAAGCTCGACGGGATGGCCACCGGGACGATCGACTTCACCCGCACGCCCCTGTACGACGAACGGCACGGCCACAGCATCGTCCTCAAGCAGGTCCGGAGAACCGCCGGGGGCGTCTCGAAGGCGACGGTCCTGTGCAGCAGGACGGCCGGCGGCACCGAGCCGCTCAGCGTGCGGGAGTGCTCCATCGAGTGAGCGGGCCGGCGGTTGCTACGCTCACCGGGTGAGGATTCCGGGCCCCGAAGAGATCCGCGCGCTGCACGAGAGGCACGCGCCCAGCGCCGAGGCGTTCGCGCTCGTCCACACGCACTGCGAGGTCGTCTGGAGCATCGCCGAGCGGCTCATCTCGGCCTCGCGCCTCGACGTCGACGCCGAACTGGTCCGCGCCGGCTGCCTCCTCCACGACATCGGCGTCTACCGCCTCTACGGGGACGACGGCCTGCTGGACCACGGGAACTACATCCGCCACGGGCTGCTCGGCCACGAACTCCTCGGCAGCGAGGGCTTCCCGGAGCCCCTGCGCCGGTTCTGCTCCCACCACACCGGGGTGGGGGTCACCAAGGACGACGTCCTGCGCCAGAACCTGCCGATCCCTCCCGCCGACTACCTCGCGGTGACACCGGAGGAGCGGCTGGTGATGTACGCGGACAAGTTCCACAGCAAGTCCCGGCCGTCGGTGTTCCTCTCCCCCGACGCGTACGCCGCCCACGTCCGCCGCTTCGGGGAGGAGAAGGTCGCCGCCTTCCAGGCCCTGCGCGCGGAGTTCGGCGACCCGGACCTCGACCGGCCGGTGCCGGGGGGCGGTGTGTCCGCCCGTCCGTGAGCGCCGCCGGGCGGACCCCTGCGCCCGCACGGACTCCGTCGACTTCGCCGGCGCCGCCCCCGCCCGTACGCCCATGCGGCGTACGGGCCTTCTCCTTCCGCGCCGGACGGACGGTCCCGACCGGCGCGGCGGCCCACCCGATGTGCGGACCGTGTGACGAGACCACGAGCCGGGTGTGAATCCTCCGCCGCGCCGGGTGGCGTTCGCCACAGCACCGGCGCAAAGCACCGCGGCCGACGGACGCGGCACGACCCGTCGTAGGGCCGGGACGGCGGCGGTTCACGTCAATCCGGCACGCGGAAAAGCCGTGTCGCACGCCGCCCCGGGTGACGAACCGCTCCGCTCCACCTGCCCTATGATCGTTTAACAGTTGACTTCATCGCGCTTGCAACCCCTCCCGCCACGGTTCCCGGCATCCGCGGACACGTCCGTCGTCGCGGGTCCCGCGGCGGTGACACGCAGGAAGAAAGGTGAACCGCATGGCCCTCGGACTGCTCCGGCGTCGGCGTTCCCGCCCCGGCGCCGCGCCGGACCTCTCGCTGCCCCTGCCGGCCGGTGCCGGCGCGTACGGCTGCGAGGTCGTCGATCCCATGGGACAGCCCCTGGGCGGCGCCGAGGTCACGGTGACCGCCCTGGACAGCCACCGGGTCGCCGCCCACGGCACCACCGATCCCTACGGCCTGTTCATGGCGGCGCTCCCGCCCGGCTCCTACAGCGTGATGGTCGCGGCGGAGGGCCTCACCCCGGCCCGCAGCAACGTCGACGTGGTCGCCGGCGCCGCCCTCCCCCCGGGGCGCGTCACGCTGCTGCCCGCACGCCAACTGGAGCTGCCGCCGCCCGGCACCTGGCTGTTCGACCCGCCGCACACCGCGATCCGCTTCATCGCCAAGCACGTGGGCATGGCCCACGTCCACGGTCGCTTCACCCGCTTCACCGGCGGCATCCACATCATGCCGGACATGGGCGAATCCCGGGTCTCGGTGCGCATCGACGCCGCCAGCATCACCACGGGCAACAAAACCCGTGACAACCACCTGCGGTCCGCCGACTTCCTCGACGTCGAGCACTACCCTTACATCGACTTCACCAGCACCCGGTTCGTCTACCGGGGCGGCTCCCGGTGGACGCTGAACGGCACGCTCACCATGCACGGCACCAGCCGCTCCGTGGGCCTGGACACGACGTACCTCGGCACGGTGAACGGCGGGTACGAGCAGGAGCTGCGCTGCGCGGCCCTGGCCAAGGCGGAGCTGCACCGCGAGGACTTCACCCTCAACTGGCGCTCGATGCTGGCCCGCGGCATCGCGGTCGTCGGCCCGACCGTGCAGCTGGAGCTGGACGTCCAGGCGATGTACCGCACCGCCGAGACCCCCACGCCCCCGGAGTAGGCCGGCGCGGACGGGGGAGGTTCCCGGGCCGACCCGTGTTCACGCGGAGGGGCCGGGGATCACCTCGGTCGCCGACTCGAGGACCTTCTCCACCCGCAGGACCGCGCCGCGGACGGCTCCCGCCTCCGCGACCAGCACGTCGGGGACGTGGGACTCGTGGAAGCGGAGGTACCCGACGGTGCCCACGGTCGTCGTACGGGCGCCGAGCCACAGCACCATCCGGCGCAGGTCGTCGAACTCGTCGGGATGCGCCTCCTGCCGCACGGTCAGCGCCCACTGCGGCCCGTCGGAGCACAGCTCCCCGACCAGCGCGCCCCCGATCCGCAGCGCCGGCCCCCGGTCCCTCCAGAGGGGGTACGCGTACCCGTCGTCCTGCCGGCCGCCCTCCTCCCCCAGGTGCCAGCGGAGCAGGGCGAGGTCCCGCGGCGGGAGCGAGCCCGGCAGGTCGAGCGTGAGCTGGAGTTCGTGGATGTCGGCCATGATCAGAAGGCTACGAGTCCCGGCACCGGTGCTCTCCACCGCGGTCCCGGGAGGTCCTTGGACGCACGGTGGGCGCGCATGCCGTGTCCGAGGGCGGGTGACGGAAGTGCCCCGCGCGCGACCGCACCGGCCCACCGGGGCGGTCAGCGCCCGGGCACGGGCCACGCGTTGAGCGCCAGTTCGGCGGTTTCGGCCAGCTCGGCCGCCGTGGCTCCGTCCCGGGCGCGCTGTGACATGCCCTGGATGACCGCGGCGAAGTACGCGGCCAGCGATCCGGGGTCGGCCGTGGGCGGCAGCTCGCCCGTCCGCTGCGCACCGCGCAGGCGTGCTTCGAAGGCGGCCAGGTTCTCGTTGCGCAGGTCGCGCAGGAACGCCTCGATCCCGGCGTCCTGCGGAGTGACGTTGGTGGCCGCGCTGATGGTCAGGCAGCCGGCCGGGTGGGAGGGGTCGGGGTAGATGACCGCCGCCTCCCTCAGGATGCGGCCGAACGCGCCGCGGGCCGTGGGCTCCTCCGCCAGGGCGACGCTCATGAACGCGCCGGCGGGTGAGCGGCCGTAGTGGCGCACGGCCTCCTGGAACAGGGACTTCTTGTCCCCGAAAGCCGCGTACAGGCTGCCGGGCCTGATGCCCATCGCCTCGGTCAGGTCACCGATGGAGGTGGCCTCGTAGCCGCGCTCCCAGAACAGGCGGGTGGCCGCCGTCAGTGCCGCGGTGCGGTCGAACGCCCGCGGTCTGCCTCGCCTGGCACCCGTGTCATTCACGTCCCTCATTTTAGAGCACTCGCTCAAGAAGCCTGCTACCTTGTTTTTTGAGCAATCACTCAAAAATCGAAGGAGTGGTCACCAGCCATGGGCACACGTGCACTTGAGGGCAAGGTCGCACTGGTCACCGGCGGCAGCCGTGGCATCGGCCGGGCCATCGCGCAACGGCTCGGCCGGGACGGCGCCGTCGTCGCGGTCGCCTACGCCCGCGACGCGGCGGCGGCGCGGGGGGTCGTGGAGCACATCCGGAAGGACGGGGGCCGCGCCTTCGCACTGCGGGCGGAGCTGGGCCGGCACGGCGACGCGGCCTCCCTGTGGGCCGCCTTCGACGCCCACGCGGGCGAGTACGCGCCCGACGGGGGCGTCGACGTCATCGTCAACAACGCCGGCATCGGCCGTAGCCCGGATCTCCCCTCCCTGACCGAGGAGGGATTCGACCAGGTCTTCGCCGTGAACGTCCGCGCGCCGTTCTTCATCGTCCAGCAGGGGTTGAAGCGGCTGCGCGACGGGGGCCGGATCATCAACATCTCCAGCGGTGTGACCCGTATCGCCATGCCGGAGATCATGGCCTACGGCGCCACCAAGGGGGCCCTCGACACCTTCACCCTCACGCTCGCCAAGGAACTGGGCCCCCGGGGCATCACGGTGAACTCGGTGGCACCCGGTGTGATCGACACGGACGTCAACGCCGGCTGGCTGCGCGGCGATCCGGAAGCCGAGGCCCGCGCGGCCTCCCTGGCCGCGCTGGGCCGGGTCGGGCAGCCGGACGACGTGGCCGACGTCGTGGCCTTCCTGGCCTCCGACGACGCACGCTGGGTGACCGGGCAGGTGATCGACGCGACGGGCGGTTCCGGGCTGTGAGCCCTCTCCCCCCGGGCGGGCGCGCCCCGCCGAGCAGGTCTTCGGCGCCCCGCGGCAGGAGCGCACGCGGCGCTTCCCGCGGCGGGTCGTGGGGGCGGGCCGCCCGTGGGGAGCGGGGTGAGGGGAGCACCCGAGTCCGGTGTCCGCGCGTCGGCCGGTGCGCGCCCCGCGTCCTCCGGGCCCCGGGTCAGGAGTGAGGAGGCGGCGCACCGATGTCCTTCCCCGCTCCGCGATCCGTTCCCGCAGCCGGGCGACGGCGATGGACCGGGCCGGCGCCGGCACGGACACGGCGGGCCGAGGACGTGGACGCCGCTCCCCGGGCAGCCGGTGCCCGCGCCCCCGCTTCGCGGCCACGCCCCGGCCCCGGCCCCGGCTCTGGCCCCGCCCCGGCCTCGGCCCCGGGCGAGACGCGAAGACCTGACGGTTGACGGGTCCGGAACGTACCCGCCGTGTTCAAGCCATTGACACGTGCATTACATGGGCTTTACGTTCCGGCCATCTGAGAGCGCTCTCAGAACCTTTTCCTGTCACGACTTGAGGTGACGCATGCCATCCCCACGCACCAGACCGGCAACCGTTCTGCTGCTGGCCTCGGCCCTCGCCGCCGTCGGCCTGGGCCCGGCCGCCACACCGGCGGCCGCCGCCACCGTCCCCGTAGGCTCCGGCAGTTACTCCGACACCCGGCCCTCCGGCACGTCGGGCCCCACCACCAACACGGGAACGCCGGTCACGCCCAAGGTGACCGCGGCCGCCAGGAACCGGCCCGTGCCCACCAACGACTGGTGGTCCTCCCTGGCCTTCCAGCGCTACGGCGACAACCCGTACTCGACCCCCATGTACGGGCACCCTCTCACCTACCAGGCCACGGCCGGCGGACTCGACGTCGGCTACCCGACGACCCCCTCGATCGTCGGTGACGGCCGCCAGTACGAGTACGCCCACAAGCGCGACCTCACCATCGGACTGACCGGCCTCAACTCCCCCGACACCAAGGCCGACGACTGGTCCGACTGGACGGTCACCCCCTACTGGTCCGACGGCGCCCGCACCCTGCGCACCACCATCGGCCACGGCTCCCCGTTCGTGTACGCCAAGGGCTCCGGCGGCAACGCCCAGATCACCACCGCCGGCGCGCCCACCGTCTTCGCCGACCAGGGCAACGTCCTCGGCATCACCGTCGCCGGACACCACTACGCCCTCTTCGCGCCGACCGGCAGCGACTGGAACGTCGCCGGCTCCACCGTCACCGCGGATCTCGGTTCCAAGGACTACTTCTCCGTCGCCGTGCTGCCGTCCACCGGCGCGCTGGCGACGTTCAAGAAGTACGCCTACAGCTTCGTCACCGGCTCCAAGGTGACCTGGAGCTACACCGGGGGCACCGTCGGGGCCACCTACACGCTCACCACCGAGGCGAAGGAGGGCACCGAGCGCGGCACGCTCCAGGCCCTCTACCGCCACCAGTGGCTGAACACCACGGACCCCCTGACCTCCTACACCTACGTCTCCCCGCGCGGCACCATGAAGGTCCGCGAGTCGGCCTCCTTCACCACGCGCCAGAAGGCGGCGGCGGTACTGCCCGCGCTGCCCAGGTCGAACGGCGTGGACGCCGCCCGGCTGCGCGGCTACCTGAACGAGGTCGTGAACGCCTCCGACCCCTTCTCCGGGGCCGCCGACACCTACTGGACCGGCAAGGCCCTCGGCCGCCTCGCCCAGCTCGTCCCGGTGGCCGACCAGATCGGTGAGACCGCCGTCCGCGACCGGATGCTCGGCCTGATGAAGGGCAAGCTCCAGGACTGGTTCACGGCCGGGGGCGCGAACGGGTTCAGCTACGACAAGGACTGGAAGACGCTCACCGGTTACCCCGCCTCCTACGGCAGCGACACCGAGCTGAACGACCACCACTTCCACTACGGCTACTACGTCTACGCGGCGGCGGTCGTCGCCCAGTACGACCCGGCGTGGGCCGCCGACTCCGCCTGGGGCGGCATGGTGAAGACCCTCGTACGGGACACCGCCAACCCCAGCCGCACCGACACCGCCTTCCCCTTCCTGCGCGGCTTCGACGTCTACGCGGGCCACAGCTGGGCCTCCGGGCACCAGGGCTTCGCCGCCGGCAACAACCAGGAGTCCTCCTCCGAGTCCACCAACCTCAGCGCCGCCCTCGTCCTGTGGGGCTCCGCGACCGGCGACACCTCGCTGCGCGACCTCGGCGCCTTCCTGCTGACCACCGAGTCGGAGTCGATCGCCCAGTACTGGTTCGACGCCGACGAGCAGGTCTTCCCGTCCTCGTTCGGCCACGACACGGCCGGCATGGTGTGGGGCAGCGGCGCCGCCTACTCCACCTGGTGGACCGCCAACCCCGAGGAGATCCACGGCATCAACGTCCTGCCGGTGACCGGCGGATCGCTCCACCTCGGCGGCGAGAAGGCCGCGATCCGGCGCAACATCGCCGAGATGGAGCGGGAGAACGGCGGCCCGGCCGTCGAATGGCGCGACATCCTCTGGGAGTTCCAGTCCCTCGCCGACCCGGGTACGGCCAAGGCGAAGTGGGACGCGGGCCACGCCGGCTACACCCCGGAGGAGGGCGAGTCGAAGGCGCACACCTACCACTGGCTCACCACCCTCGACACCCTCGGCGCCCCGGACGCCACCGTGACCGGTGACATCCCCACCTCCGCCGTCTTCACCAAGGGAACGACCCGCACCTACGCGGCCCACAACCACGGCTCGACGGCCCGCACCGTGACCTTCTCCGACGGCAGGACCCTGTCCGTGCCCGCCCGTTCCACGGCGACCGGCACGGGAACCGGATCCACGGACCCCGACCCCGATCCCGACCCCGAGCCGCCGACCGGCAACACCTTCCAGCTGCGCAGCGGCGGCACCCTGACCACGGCCACCGGCGGCACGGCGGGCAGCGACACCGTCGCCTCCGCCGGCGGCGCCAACCACGACGGCACCCCGTACCAGCCCCTCGTCTACGAGGTACGCGGCGTCAACGGCACGCTCGCCCCGGGCGCGCAGACCGCCTTCCGGCTCCAGGTGGACGCGGGCACCGCGGTCGGGCTGGGCCAGCAGGCCCGGATCAGCTACGACTTCACCGGCGACGGCAGCTTCGACCGGACCGAGACGTACCACTACTTCGCGACCGACCCGGTCACCGGATGGGAGGAGTACACCCAGGCCCGCGGCCTCAAGGCGTCCACGGGAACGCCGGGCGACCTCAAGGGCGGCACCGTGCGCCTCGAGGTGTGGAGCGCCATCGGCAACGGCACCTCGAAGCTCCAGACGGGCACGGACAAGTCCGTGCTGGTCATCCCCTACAGCTGAACCGCCACAGGCCTACGGCGGGGACCGGCGTCCGACCGGTCCCCGCCGGACCGCTTCCCGTCCACGGTGCCGGCCGCCGGCACGGCGCCGCCGGAGAAGCGGAGCCGGTCCTGCAGGCCGTACGGGTCGGCACCGATGAACGGCTCGCCGCCCGCCGCGCCCGCTGGGCGGTGGGGGACGCCCGGCGGACCCTGCGGCGGCGGCGTTCCTGAGGAGCGGCGGCCTGGCCTTTCCGTCGAACTGTCATGCCCGATAGGTTCGCGCGTGCGTACGGGTGTTGCCGATGTGCGGGTGACGGGGGTTGCGGGATGGTGGGTCATCGGCCGAGTGATTGGCATGTCCTTGACCTGGACAGGGACCCGACCCCCGGTGACCCGGAGCGGGTGCGCAAGCTCGCCAGGTTCCTGCACGACTTCGCCGACGACGTCTCCGAGGCACTGCGCCTGGTGAAGGGGATGGCCGGTGAAGGGGCGCTGGCGGAGTGGGCGGGCAAGTCGGCCGAGGTGTTCAAGGAGGAGTTCTCCGGCGTTCCCAAGAACCTCAGGAAGCTGGAGAAGTCCTACGCGCTGTGCGGGGACGCGCTCGCGGACTACTGGCCGAAGCTGGAACGCGCCCAGGCGCTGGCCGACAAGGCGCTGGCGAAGGCCCGCGCGGCGCGGGCGGACCTGTCCTCGGCGCAGTCGAAGCTCGCCTCGGCGGAGTCCTGGGTGGGGCGGGCGACGAAGGAGGCCGACAAGTACAAGGACGACCCCACGGGGTCGAGGTCGGACGCGGACAGGCCGGACGAGGCGAAGGTGCGGGCCGCGGCCCGGGACGTGCAGAGCGCCAGGTCCGCCCAGTCCAAGGCGCAGTCGGACGTCTCCGCCGCGCAGGACGCGCTCGCGGCGGCGAAGAAGATGGCCGCCGACGCCCGGGCGATGCGCGAGGAGGCCGCCCGGGACGCCAGGTCGAGGATCGACGAGGCCTCCGACGCCGGGATCCAGAACCGCTCGTGGTGGGAGGAGATCGGCGACTGGGTCACCGACAACTGGGACAGCATCGTCGCCGTCTGCAAGATCGTGGTGGCGGTCGTCGGCATCGTCGCCATGATCATCGGTGGGCCGATCCTCGGCGCGATCGTCCTCATCGCCGCCCTCGTCGTGCTCGCCGACACCCTCTACAAATACAGCAAGGGCCAGGCGTCCCTGTGGGACGTGGGACTGGCCGCACTCGACTGCATCCCCGGCATGAAGGGCCTGACCACCCTCGGCGGCCTCGCCAAGGGCCTCAAGGCGCTCGGCAAGACCGGCCTCAAGGGCATGGCCCTCGGCGTCAAGGGCCTCGGCAGGAGCACCAGCGCCCTCAGTCGACAGATGAGGAAGCTCATCACGCGTGGCGACCCGGTCGATCTGGCCACCGGAGAGATGGTCATGTCCGCCACTGACGTGACGCTGGACGGTGTGCTGCCCCTGTCTTTGGAACGGCACCATCGCAGCCGTACACGCAGCGGCCGCCTCCTGGGGCCCAGTTGGACCTGCACGCTCGACCAGCGACTGGTGCTGGACGCCGACGGGGTACGGTTCGCGGCGGACGACGGCATGGTGCTGCACTACCCCGTTCCGGACGCGGACGCCCCGGTCCTGCCCGTCACCGGTCCCCAGTGGCCGTTGAGCTGGGACGGCACGGCCGAGGGCGAGATGGTCGTGCTCCGGACCGAGACGGGACACCGCATGCACTTCCGGCCCCTGCCCGGGCGCTCGGCCGCCGAGCTGCTCCTCGCATCGATCCGTGACCGCAACGGCAACACCATCGCCGTGACCTACCGGGCGGACGGCACGCCCGAGGAGATCGCCCATCATGGTGGTTACCGCATCGGTGTGACCTGCGAGAACCATCGGATCACCGAGCTCGCTCTGCGGAGCCACCCCGAACAGCCGACCCTGGTCCGGTACGGCTACGACCATCGCGGCGATCTCTCCGCCGTGTACAACTCCTCTGGTCTGCCTCTCCGGTTCGCGTATGACGACAACAGACGCATCACCCGCTGGGAGGACCGCAACGGCGTCTGGTACCGCTTCGAGTACGACGGCAGCGGCCGCTGTGTGGCCGGCCAGGGCAAAGACGGGTTCCTCGACTACACCTTCACCTACGACAGTCCTGCCCGTCGTACGGTCGCCGTGGACTCGCTGGGACATTCCACGCACTATCGGTTCAACGACGCCTGCCAGCTCGTCGAGGAGACCGACGCGCTCGGACACACGGTCGTCCAGGAGTGGGACGACCGGGACCGTCTGATCCGCCGTACCGACCAGCTCGGGCGGGTTCTGCAGCTGGAATGGGACGAGGCGGGACGGCTGACGTCCGTGCGGCTGCCCGACGGCTCCGTCTCGACGACCCGCTACAACGACCTGGGGCTTCCGGTCGAAGTCACCGAGTACGACGGTGCGATTCTGCGGCAGGAGTGGGACGAATACGGCAACTGTGTCTCGGTGACCGCCGCGGACGGCGCCACCACCAGGTTCACCCGCGACCCCTCGGGCGCACTGGCATCTCTCACGGACGCCGCCGGCGCCGTGTACCGCTTCACCAACAACCCGGCCGGACAGCCGACCTCCGCGGTCGACCCTCTCGGAGCTGTGATCACCTATGCGTACGACCACTTCGGGCACAACAGCGTCGTCACCGACCCGCTGGGCGGGGAGATACGTCGCACCTGGTCCACGGAAGGCCTCCTCACCTCGCTGACGGATACGGACGGCACATCGGAGTACTGGACGTACGACGGCGAGGGAAACCAGGTCAGCCACGCGGACAAGCTGGGGCGCACCACCCGTTTCACCTACGGCGCCTTTGACGTGCTCACCTCACGCACGTCACCGGACGGCGTGCGGCACACCTTCACCCACGACGCCGAGCTGCGCCTGGTGCAGGTGGCCGACTCGCGCGGGCTGACCTGGGACTACCGCTACGACCCGGTGGGCAACCTGGTCTCGGAGACGGACTTCGACGGACGGACCCTCGCCTACACCTACGACGCCGCACACCAGTTGCTGAGCCGAACGAACGCGGTTGGGCAGACAGCCACGTACTCCTATGACGTGGTCGGGAACCAGACGGCGTCCGCACTCGACGACCGTGTCACCACCTACCGGCACGACCGGGTCGGCCGCCTCGTCCATGCGGTCGGGCCCGACGCCGCTCTCTCGTACGTCTACGACGCGACGGGACGCGTGACCGCGGAGAACGTCGACGGGCGGACCCTCACCACGGTCCACGACGCCGTGGGCCGCCCAGTCACCCGGACCACTCCGAGTGGCACCGTCACCAGGTACGCCTACGACGGGGCCGGCCAGCGCACCGCCCTCACCACCGTCGGCCGTACCCTGACCTTCGCTCGTGACCACCTGGGGCGTGAGACCGACAGGAGGTTCGACACCGGCCTCGTCCTCACCTCGGGCTGGGACACCGGAGACCGCCTGACCGTCCAGGAGCTGACCGCCGCGGGACGTACGCGCCCCGTGACGCAACGGACCTACGCCTACCGGGCGGACGGCCACGTGACCGCACTCACCGAGGGCGGATCCGGGCGTCGCACCTTCGACCTCGACCCCGCCGGCCGCGTGCTCAGCGTGCGCGCGGATGGGTGGACCGAGTCCTACGCCTACGACGCGCACGACAACCAGACCCGCGCCTTCTGGCCCGACCGGCACCCCACGCCGGAAGGCCGGGGCGAACGTGTTCACCAGGGCACTCGCATCCTGCGCGCGGGCGGAATCCACTACGAGTACGACGCGGCGGGCCGGGTCGTACTGCGCCGCAGGACAAGACTGTCCCGCAAGGCGGACATCTGGCGCTACACCTGGGACGGTGACGACCGGCTCACCTCGGTCGTCACACCCGACGGCACGGTGTGGCGGTACCTCTACGATCCTCTCGGCCGGCGCGTCGCCAAACAGCGGCTGTCGGCCGACGGGCGGACCGTGACCGAGGAGATCCGTTTCACCTGGGACGGCCCGCACCTGGTGGAGCAGGTCACGACTCGCGTGGGATCGTCCGAGGTCTCCACGCTGACCTGGGAACGGGACGGCATCCGACCGATCGTGCAAACAGAGCGTGCCTCCCTCGCCGACGCGCCGCAGGACGTCGTCGACGAGCGCTTCTACGCCATCGTCACCGACCTCGTGGGCACCCCGACCGAACTCGTCTCCGAGGACGGCGAGATCGCGTGGCGCGCGGACGCCACACTGTGGGGTCTCATGGCGGACGAGGCTTCCGGCGCCTCGACTCCACTGCGGTTCCCCGGCCAGTACGCCGACGCCGAGTCGCAACTCCACTACAACTTCATGCGGTACTACGACCCGGTCGCCACCACCTACGTCAGCGCGGACCCGTTGGGGCTGGACGCGGGCCCCAATCCCCGGGCCTACGCGTCGAACCCGCTGACGTGGTTCGACTACCTGGGGCTCCTGACCTGTGCCGAGAACGCCGAACTGCTCGCGAAGAACCTCGCGAGGGAGGGACGGGCCAAGGGCCCGGGGCAGGCTGCCGCCCACCTCGTCCCCTCCGGCATGAAGCGCAACAAGGCGGCGGATACGCGGGCTCTGCTGGAGAGATACGGCGTCGACGTCAATGACGCGGTGAACGGCATCCCACTCGGGCATCCACGGCCGCACAACTTCACACACCGCAAGAAGTTCCTGCTCCGCCTCAACGCACAGCTCACCGACCTGACGGAGACAATGACGGAAGCCGGGTACGGCGCGCGCGCCATTCGCAGCGCACTGCGCCGGGAACTACGCTCCATTGGGCAGCAGGTCGAAAAGGAACTGGTAGGAGGACAGCCAGGGCCTGGAGCGGTATGGACGGCGCCATGAAGGAACAGGCCGCATTCGGCACGACGACGAACACGGATGGTGACGCAATGGCCGAGATCTCGGAGAGGAGCCCGGCGGTGTACCGGATTCTGCCGAGCCTGGCCGACTACCGGCAGCTCGACCCGAACAACTGGGATCTGCGTCAGCTCAAGCGCTGGCAACGTCTGGGGGCCGAGGAGGACCGGCCCGTCCGGTTGCGCGCCGATTGGGCAGGAGAGCGGCGTTGGCCCAAAGGTGATTTCGCCTCCGGTTATCCGGGCGCGCCCCTGCTCAGCCGACGCCTCATCGATCAGTTCGGAACCGATGCGCTGCGCACGGCCGGCGGCTTGGTGCCCGTCGAGATCGACGGCTCGAGGGGGGACGAGTACTACCTCCTCCTCGTCGAGCAGGTGGTCGACTGCCTGGACCTGCGCAGGTCGTCGAAGCCGAAGAAGACGAACGGCGAGGTGAAGAAGGCGGTGTACCGCACGGACGCCCTTCCCGCGCACCTCCCGGCCTTCCGTCTGCCGCAGTTCCCCGGCGCCGTGCAGTGGAACGGCTGGGCGGTCGAACGACTCGTCGGTCTCACCGGCGACCAGATCGAGGCCCGCCTGCTGTGGTCCGAGGACCCGACAGCCGTCCCGCACCCGGACCCCTGGGGCATCTGAGGGGGCGGCCTGCGGGCCGAACCGGCACCCGAGCGTTCCTGGCACGCGCAAGGGCCCGGCACTGACCGGTCCGGACCGGTCCGGTCGGCCGGAAGTCACGTCGTCCCGGTGTCGACCGCAGATCACCGCGCCATTGGTCCATCCCGCACCTCTCTCCGGTCGCATACCAGATCCAGCCCGTTGATGACGTCAACGGATAGTCATCTACCCAACCGGCGACCTCTCGTGTACGGTGGCGCCTGCCGCCGCTCCTCCTCTGTCACCATGGGCGGGCGCAGCGGCACACGGGGGGTGTCGTCCACCAGGGCAGGGCGGGCGCGGGGGCGTGCACGAGGGACGAAGGAGCGAGGGGCAGTGAGCCGGGAGCTGGTCGGCGGCAGGTTCCGCATCGGACGGGTCGTCGGCCGAGGCACCGTGGGGGAGGTGCACCGCGCCGAGGACCCGCGCGCCCCGCAGGGCGCCCCCGAGCGCACCCCGGCCGTCAAGAGGACGCTGCGCAGCCGCGCGGGTGCGCGGATCGACACCGGTGGCGGCGCCGAACGCGGTGTGGCTGTCGCAGGAGCCGGCGGCGGAACCACTGCAGGCGCGGGCGACGCAGAACACGGCCGCGGCGTCCGGCGGACGCACGACGACCCGCATCCTGGACCGACCGGGCGGGGCGACGCCGTACCCGGAGTCGTACGGCGACGAGCCGGCCGTCGAGCCGGAAGTCTCCCACCGCCGGGGCGCGCCGCCTCCGGCGGGATCCTCCGCGGCCCGTCCGTCACCGCACGGAAGCCCGCTGCCGTCCTCGGCGCCCACGTCCACCTGCCCGCGGCCCCCTCCCCCGTCCCCGCTTCCGCCTCCTCTGCTTCCGCTGGAGTGTCCGCTTGATGTCCGCCACCACCCGCAACCAGGTGTTCACCGCCGTCCACACCGTCGGCGGCCTGCTGCCGGCCGACATGCTGCTCCGCATCTCCGAGGGCAAGGGCGTCGTCGGCTCCGAGCCCGCCGACTACGGCCTGCCGTCCTCGTGCTCGGTCCGCGACGAGGCCGAGCGCAGCTGGGAGTACCTGAAGCCGCTCTGGCGCGACCTCCGCGACCACCTCCCCGAGGACCCGGGGACGGGCGCCCCGGCCGGCGACCCGACGGGCCGTGCCGGCACCGACTGGCTGGCGCCGCTCTGGCGGGAGCTGGGCTTCGGCCGGCTGACGCCGGTCGGCCCGGCGGGCATCACGGCCGACTCCGACGCGGAGAAGAAGTTCCCGGTCTCCCACCGCTGGGGCCACGCCCTGATCCACCAGGTGGCCTGGAACGCCGAGCTGGACAAGCGGCCGGGCGGCGCGGGCACGGTCCCTCCCCAGTCGATGCTCCAGGAGTGCCTGAACCGCGCAGAGGCACACCTGTGGGGCGTCCTCACCAACGGCCGCCAGGTGCGGCTGCTGCGCGACTCCAGCGCGCTGGCCACGGCGTCGTACGTCGAGTTCGACCTGGAGGCGATCTTCGACGGCGAGCTGTTCAGCGAGTTCGTGCTGCTGTACCGGCTGCTGCACGTGTCGCGGTTCGAGGGGGCGGAGGGGGCGGCTCCGTCCTCGTGCCGGCTGGAGAAGTGGCGGACCGAGGCCGTCGTGTCCGGTACACGGGCGCTGGACCAGCTGCGGAAGGGGGTCCAGGAGGCGATCACGGCCCTGGGCACGGGCTTCCTGCGGCACCCGGAGAACGGCTCGCTCCGTGAGGACGTCCGTCCGAAGGCCTTGCAGAAGGCGCTGCTGCGCCTGGTGTACCGGCTCCTGTTCGTCTTCGTGGCGGAGGACCGCGACGCCCTGCTGTCGCCCGATGCGGATCCGGTGGCGCGCGAGCGGTACGAGACGTACTTCTCCTCGGCCCGGCTGCGCGCCCACGCCCGGAAGCGGCAGGGCACGGCCCACGCCGACCTGTACGAGGCCCTGCGCCTCGTCCTGACGGCCCTGGGCGACGAGGAGGGCCGTCCCGAGCTGGGCCTCCCCGGTCTCGGCGGCCTGTTCGACGACACGGACACGGACGCGCCGCTGCACGGCATGAAGCTCTCCAACGAGGCGCTGCTGACGGCCGTACGGCACCTGTCCCAGGTCCGGGACGGCGGCTCGGGCCGCCGGCGGGCGGTGGACTACCGGCACCTGGACGCCGAGGAGCTGGGCTCGGTGTACGAGTCCCTGCTGGAGCTGGAGCCGGAGTACAGCAGGGCCGACCGCACCTTCGCACTCGTCGAGGCCGCGGGCAACACCCGTAGGACGACGGGCAGTTATTACACACCGTCCTCGCTCATCGAGTGCCTGCTGGATTCCGCGTTGGACCCGGTGATCAAGGATGCCGTCCGGCGCGGCGAGGAGGCGGCGGCGCGGTCGGGGGCCGCCGATCCGGCCGGGGCCGTGGTCGACGAGCTCCTCTCGCTGACGGTGTGCGACCCGGCCTGTGGATCCGGGCACTTCCTGGTGGCGGCGGCCCGCCGTATCGCCAAGCAGGTCGCGGCCGTTCGGGAACGCAACCCGGAGCCCACCCTGGACGCGGTGCGCCGCGCCCTGCACGAGGTCGTCGCCCGCTGCGTCTACGGCGTCGACCTCAACCCCATGGCCGTGGATCTGGCCAAGGTGTCCTTGTGGCTGGAGGCCCTGGAGCCGGGCAAACCACTGAGCTTCCTCGACGCGCACGTGAAGCAGGGCAACGCGTTGATGGGAGCGACGCCGGCACTGCTCCGGGGCGGGATCCCCGAGGCTGCCTTCAAGCCGATCGAAGGCGACGACAGGAAGTTCGCCAGGTCCCTGGAGAAGCAGAACCGGCTCGAACAGGGCGGCCAGACCGGGCTGTTCGACCTGGGTGAGGAGATCAAGGTCGCCAACACGGCCTTCGCGGCCGGGCTGCGCCGCATCACGGACGCCGGGTCCGACACCCTCGCGGACGTACGGCGGCAGGAGGCGGGCTACCGGGGCTGGTCCGAGTCCGCGGAGTACGTGCGGGCCCTGCACGTGGCGGACGCCTGGTGCGCGGCGTTCGTCTGGCGCAAGACGGCCGACGCACCACCACCCGTCACCGAAAGCGTCTTCCGCGCCCTCCAGGACCCGTCCGCCGACGCGGCACCGGCCTCCTCCACCCACGAGGAGATCGCACGGCTGCGCAAGCGCTACGGCTTCTTCCACTGGCACCTGGAGTTCCCCGAGGTCTTCTCCGTCCCCGACGCGGGAGTCGACTCGGCGACGGGATGGTCGGGCGGCTTCGACTGCGTGGTGGGCAACCCGCCCTGGGAGCGGGTCAAGCTCCAGGAGCAGGAGTTCTTCGCCCAGCGCGACCCGGCGATCGCCACGGCCAAGAGCGCGGCCGCCCGCAAGAAGCTGATCGCCGACCTGAAGCAGGACCCGGACGCGCGGGGACTCCACGCCGAGTTCGCGGCCGCCAAGCGCAAGGCGGAAGGCGAGAGCCACTTCCTGCGCGGCAGCGGACGCCATCCCCTCACGGGCCGCGGCGACATCAACACCTACGCGGTCTTCTCGGAGACCGGCAGGACACTGACGGGTGCACGCGGCCGCATGGGTGTGATCGTCCCCACGGGCATCGCCACGGACGCCACGACCCAGTTCTTCTTCCGGGACCTGGTCGGCACGGGCGCGTTGGCTGCGCTCCACGACTTCGAGAACCGCAACGGCATCTTCCCGGCCGTGCACTCCAGCATGAAGTTCTGCATCCTGTCCCTGGTCGGCCGCGCCCTGCGCGAACCGGCCGCCCGCTTCGCCTTCTTCCTCCACGACCCGGCCGAACTGGACGACCAGGGCAAGGTGTTCCGGCTCACCCCGGACGAGATCGCCCTCCTCAACCCCAACACCGGTACCTGCCCGGTGTTCCGTTCGCGCCGCGACGCGGAGATCACCCTGGGCATCTACCGTCGCGTCCCCGTCCTCGTCGAGGAGAACGCGCGGGACGGCAATCCGTGGGGCGTGTCCTTCCTGCGGATGTTCGACATGTCCAACGACTCCCACCTCTTCCACACCCGGGAGGCGCTGGAGGCCGAGGGCTGGCGGCTGACGGGCAATGTCTTCACCCGGGACGGGGACCGGATGCTGCCGCTCTACCAGGGCATGATGGGCTCGTTCTTCGACCATCGCGCGGCGTCCGTGGCGCGCAGCTCCACGGCGACGAAGCGGCTGAACCAGCCCGTTCCGTCCGCACCGGCCGACTACGCCCGTCCCGACTTCGTGCCCCTGCCCAGCGCCTGGGTCGCGGAACGCGAGGTCCCGCACGTGCCCAACGGGTGGCAGATGGCCTTCTCGTCCATCACGGCACCGACCAACGAACGCAGCTTCACGCCGTACGCCCTCCCCGTCGCCGCCGTCGGCAACAGCGCGCCGGTCATGCGGTTCAACAGTCCGGGCAAGGCGCTCCCCTCCCTGCTGGCGAACCTCTCGTCCTTCGTCCTGGACTACGTGGCCCGCCTGAAGATCGGGGGCACGAACTTCAACTACTTCTACGTCAACCAGTTCCCCGTCCTGAGCCCTGACCAGCTCGCGCCCCACCTGGCTTTCGTCACGGCCCGCGTACTGGAACTCACCTACACCGCTTACGACATGGGATCCTTCGCCGCCGACCTGGGCGACACCGGCGCCCCCTTCCGCTGGGACGGGGCGCGCCGCGAGGTGATCCGGGCCGAGCTGGACGCGCTCTTCCTCCACCTCTACGGAATCTCCCGGGAGGACGCCGAATACATCCTCGGCACCTTCCCCATCGTCCGCCGCAAGGACGAGGCCGAACACGGCACCTACCGCACCAGGGACCTGATCCTCGCCGAGTACGACCGCATGGCGCAGGCCGGCCTCACCTTGGAGAACCCCCTGGTCGACGGCGAGAACTACACCTCCGCCCTCACACCGCCCCCGGGCCACGGCCCCCGCCACCCCGAGTCGGACTGACCCGGCGGGTCGGCGGACCGAAGCCCCGGTCCGCCGACCCGCACGTGCCCTCCCCCTGTACCGCCATCCGGAGACCTCATGCCGTCACTCGAAGAGGAAGACACCCGTAAAGTCCAGACGGCGGTGTCCGGCCACGCGCACTCCGACGTTCCCGTGTTCCTCCCCACGGACGCGGACGACTACGACGAGTTCATACGCCTCCACCCGCGGCGCGCCTTCTACTGCGGCACGCTCCTCGGCGGCTGCGGCAACCGGCTGGCCCCCAAGCAGTACCGCGACAGGAAGTGCCATTTCGCCCACGTGTCCGCCGCGGAGAGGTGCCGGCGCTCCGAGCGCGACGAGGCGAGCGCGGACCACCTGTACATCGGACGCGCCCTCGCCACGTGGCTGGAAGGCCAGGGGCAGCGCGGCGCGCAGCCCGTGTACAAGTCCACGACGCACGAGGTCCGTGACGTCGTCGACGTCCTGTACGGCGGTGGAAGCCGCCTCCTGCGTGTGCAGTTGGCACGGCGTTCGAAGCGCGAGTGGGAGGAGGCGGACGCGGAACTGCGAGCCCGCCGCTCGGGACTCGACTGGTTCATGGGGCCCGACAGCCTCCTCGCCAACTGGCAGGTGGACCGGCAGGGGTACGCGCTGCGCGTCCAGTGCCGCTCCGTGGGGGCGGGCCGAGAGGTCGAGGTGGGGACACAGTTCCCGGACGGCTCCGTGGAATGGACGCGGCTCACCGAGTGCACCCTGGCGCCGGACGGACGGGTCCTGACACCGCGTCTCCTGCGTGCCGAGGACGACACACCACCGCCTCCCTCCAAAACCGAGCAGCAGGCTCCTCCGCGGGCCGTCCTCCCCATCCCTCCGGACGGCGTCACCCTCGACGACGCCACACTCGTCGGTGCCACAGAGGCAGAGCACCTCTACGAGGTATCGGTTCGCGTCACCGCACGTCTGGCCTTGCCCAGCCGGACCTCCTTCCTGGATTCCCGTGGGTCGTACCAGCCGATCGGCGCGACCCTGACCGTCGGCGACGACGGGCTCTGGCACATCGCCGCCGACTCGGTACGACCGGCAGAGGTCGAGCAGGCTCCTGACGCCCCCGTCGAGCCGCCCTCCACCGACGCCCGGTCCCACCACGGGGAAACAGTCGCCGCCCTCCGCGAGGCCCTGGAGGACACCGCCCGTGACCGCGGCATGGTGAGCCTGGCGACGCTCCGCAGACGAGTCCTCCCGCCGGAGGACGAGCCCACCGTCGGCCGCTGGCTGAACCTTCTGCTCCAGATCGAGCGCCCCCGTCTGCCGGGCAAGCCCGTGCTCTCCGCCCTGATCAAGGGACCGGACGGTGGGCCGGCGCCGTTCTTCAGGGACGTCCTGGAGCACTTGGGCTGGGAGAAGAACCTCTCGGACACCAACGTCCTGGCCATCTGGAATCGCGAAATCCGTCGCGCACACGCTGCTTACCGGGCCACGACGGGCACCCCGGCCCTCACCCCTCAAGAACCCGAACGCCGCTCGTCCTCCCGTACCAGGCCGTCCGACTCCCCTGCCCTGCGCCGCCGCGCTGCCTATGACGTGTTCATGGACCTGGCCCGGGAAGCTCGGAGAGCCAACGACTTCACGTACGTCGAGCAGCTCACCGTCGATCTGGAAGCACTCGCCGCCTCCCCCGCCGAGCAGCAGGCGGTACACGAACTCGCCGACTGGGTGACGGACCGGGCGGCGGAAGAGCTGTACCAGGACTGGGAACGGCTCGCCGCGCTCACGGACCGGCTCAACCGTGAGGGAGACGATCTGCACCTGGACCAGCTTCGCCGACTCCTCCACCACGCCGAAAAGCTGGCGCAGAGCCTCGCGCCCGAACTGGCCACCGCCGAACGCCGTGACATCGCTCGGTGGCGTGAGCATGCGGCCCGCCTCGCCGCACGCCCCACCCTCTCCGAGATCCGCCGCTGTGCGACCGCCGTGCGCCTCGCCCTGAGGTGGGCGGCACGGGAGCGCCGTACGACAACATGGAGCGAGCTGACCCAACGGACCGGCACTCCCCTCGCAGGGCTCCACCCCGACGACAAGGTCTCCGTGCTCGTCGAGGTGGACCGCGAGACCCCCGAGGACAACCCGCCGTTGTCCGCACTGATCACCGCACACGGCACGCACCGGCCGCATCCGCTCTACCGCCAGGTCCTGTTCCACCTGGACCGGCTCGCACCCGCGCCCGAGGCGCTGTACACGCACTGGCGGACGGCACTGCGCCGGCACTTCGAGGGACGGTGACGGGAGCCCACCAAACCGGCTTGCGGCTCAGGCCTGCGCAGCGAACGCCACGAAGTGCGCCCACTCCCCACGCCCGACAGCGGAGGGGCGGCGCGTCACGTCCTTGGAACCCCTTGCGTGGATGGCCTGCTCGGTGACGGCGATCTCCACGCGGTCATCGCCCTGTGCGCTGCTGTAGCCGGACTTCGACCAACCGAGTTCGGACGTGTGCATAACGCTCCTCAGATCCGCATCAGCGGGCTCATGGAGTCCTTCGGGGAAAGTTCCTGCGGGCGCAGTCGCGCACAGCGCATGTGGATGCGGCTCACCTCTTCCGGGTCAGGGATGAGGTCGAGCCGCTCCGCCGCGACTTGCGTTCCTCCCCAGCGGCGCATGAGAACAGCTTCTTCGATGACGAAGTCGAACGTTGTGCGGGGACGTTCGCGGAGCAGCTGCTGACGCTCCAAGCGCACCTGGACGGTGGCTTCCAGAACATCGTCCGAGAGAGGCGGAATCTCGTTCTCGCAGAGAGCCCGTACGTACCCTTTCGACCGCAACAGCCCAGGAACCAGCCGCCGCTCATGGGAGCACGGACTCACCGCCGCACGCTCCGGCCCCGCCCACCGCCGGAACCACGCCGCCGGCCCCGTCTCCCCCGCGTCAGAAACCGCGCCGAGTGCCGCAACGACCGTCTGGGCGCAGGTGTCCCGTCGGGCGACATGGTGTCGCGTCTCGCGCCGCCCACGGCACGGGACGCGCCGGACGGGTGCTCCGCTTGACGCCGCCGTGCGGGCCCCATGCACCGGCCCTCGGCCCACGGACGGCGGCAGGTAGGGTTCGGTCCGTGTGGGATGCCGACGACGTGCGTGAACGAGTCCGGGTGAGGTCCGAGGCCGACCCCGCATGCCGAGAGCACGGTGCGCGCAGGCACCGGTGGAGGTTGGCTCCGCCCGTGCCGGAGGCCGTCGTGGCGGGCTTCGAGCGGAAGTACCGCTGCGAACTCCCGGCCTCCTACCGCTCGTTCCTCACCACGGTGAGCGGCGGGGGCGCCGGGCCGGCCTACGGCCTGTACGAGTTCGGCAGCGAGAGGTGGCGGGCCTGGCAGGAGGACCTGGACCTGCTGTCCGTTCCCTTTCCCCACACGGGGCCCTTCCTGCCCTCACCGGAGCAGCCGGTCTGCGCCGAGCACGCTCCCGGTGAGGAGGACTTCTCGCCCTGCTGGTTCACCGGCTCGCTCGTCCTCGCCGAGATCGGTTGCGGTTCCTTCCACCGCCTGGTGGTCACCGGCCCCGCCCGCGGACAGGTCTGGACGGACGACCTCGGCCGCGGCCACGACCTGAGCCCGGGGCCGGACTTCCGGGACTGGTACGCCCAGTGGCTGAACCGCGGCCTTTGACCGCGCACCCGGCGAAAACGCCGCTCCGCCGCGACCCGAAGCGTGCGGCTTTCCCGAGCGCCACGGAAGGAACCCTGGATCTGCGGACCGTCCTCGCGGGTTTCCCGAACGCAGCCCCGCTCGGAGGTCTGGACCGGGCGTGGACATGGAGTCCGGTCCCGGTACTGCGCTTCGCGGGAGCCCTGACCGCGGACGGAGCCCGGCTGCTGCAGACCAACCAGCGGGGCGGGCACGACGAGGAGCTCGCCCGGGCCGTACTGGCCTTCGCCCGGGAACACGAGGAGGAACTCACCGGCAAGGGACGGTTCATCACCGCCGCGCCGGGCTTCTCCGCGGCCGGCTACGCGTTCGACGCCGTGGCCGCCACGGTTCCCGAGGTCCACGGCCACCACAGGGCACAGAACCCCGCCCTCACCGCGGTCACCCACATCGTCTTCCCCGCGTACGCGACGGAGATCTCCGGGCGGGAGTCCCTGGCGGAGGCGGAGGCCCGCTACCAGCGGATGCTCCGGCCCGCCGAGATCGGCCGGGAGCCGGTGCCGTTCCTGAAGATGAGCTTCCACAACCCCCGCACCGGGGTCGGCAGCACCAACCCCGGGCGGGCACTGGCGTATCCCCGGGTGCTGCGCCGGGAGATCCCTCAGCTGGAGGGCGTCCCCGGCGGGTTCGTCGAGTTCGAGAACCGGCTCGGCGAGGTCCGGCGGGTGGAGTGGGACGGCGGCTGGGTGCTCTCCGGCGGGACGGAGGAGCGGCGCGGGATGAGCCTCGGTGAACTCTTGGACCTCACCGACGAGAGCCTCCGGGTCTGAGCCCGATCCCGGTGTACGGCACGTAGGGGATCCCGCACAGCACCTCCCGGTCCGGCAGCGGAAGCGCCGCTCGCCTCGCGGCAGCAAGAGCTCAAGCCGGTTCCACAGCTCGTCCGGCCCGATCCAAGGCGCTGTCCCCACCCCGGACCGAACGGTCAACTCCCGCGCCGGACAGGATCATCGGTGCCGAACCACCCATTTGTGCCAGCCGTCGTCAGGCGTCGAACAGACCCAACGACACGTCCCTCACGCCCGTGATGCCCTGCGGGCCCCCGGACCAGTCCGACGGGTCGTAGTCGAAGCTCACGTACGCGGGGCCGCCCCCGTGCCCGCAGGCCACGGGCGCGAAGCTCCAGTCGTCTCCCGCGACGGTTTCCCAGGTCATGTACCAGGCCACGCACTCCCCGTCCACCCAGCCGCTCGGCTTCAGGTCCTCCAGCCATCCGGTCACGTGCGCCCGGCCGTTCTCGATACAGATGCTGATCTCGCCACGGCCGAAGCTCTTCGTCGCGCTGTCGGTGATGCAGGTGGGCGCGGCAGTCCCGGCGGGCGCGGCAGAGGCCGTCGGCGCCACCGCGAGGCACGCCGCCGCCGCCGAGAGTGCCGCTAACGCCTTCACGCGAGTCAATCGCTTCATGGTCGTTTCCCTTCCTGACAGCCTGGGACAAGAATCGGGTCATGCGCACACCAGCGGTTTTCAGGAACCGTTCCGCATGAGCAGCGCCTGGCAGCGCTGAAGGAGCGAACATCCCCAGCGGACACAGCCCACGCCGTCCGACCGCCTTCGTGGTCACCGGCATCAGTCGGGCGGAGCCAGCGCAGCGTAACTCGCGGCCGGAATGCCGGCCAACAGCCGTCCAACTGCTCCCCTCGGGTTTTGGCCACGGCTCTGCAGCCACACCGGCGGTGCCGCCCGCTCCAGGCCGGCCGGGAGGATCTGGCGGAACCGACAACGGGAGACAGGACCGGCCGCGCCGGACAGCGTTCGCTCCCTCGCGGCGCAGAGCGGACACGAGCCGGTCGAAGCGGCGCGGGCCCAGCCCGGTGAACGGGCCTGTCCAGGACGGCTGTGAGACCGTGGTCACCAGCCGCACCATGGTCATCGCACTCGGGGTGGCCGGACCTGGTTCACCGTCAAGGCTCCGGGATGAAGGCGGCGTCGACACCCATCGCGGCCACACCCCCACGCACGGAACGGCCGAAGTGCATGATCTCCGACACGAGGACGTCCCAGCCGACGGGCGTGGTCCAGAAGTCCGGTGTGAGGGTCGAGCCGATCCGCCGGCCCCGACCGGAGTTCACGATGCGGATCATCCCCTCCTCCGCCTGCATCGAATCCAGCGCGAAGCCCTCATGGCCGGCATTCGGACTCCGGAGCCAGAGCGCCAGGTGGTACGCCGGCTCGGCGACGGGGAACTGCTCCTCGGACCACACCGTCCACCCCTGGTCCCAGATGGACAGCTCTGCCTCGATGTCGAGGAGCAACACAGCCAGGGGAGCCTCCTGCGGGGCGAGACCCCGTCGCGGCAGGTCCGGCAGTCCAAGGTTTCGGCAGACGAACCGCACTGCCCGGCCTCCACGAGATCTGCGACCCACTGCACGTCCGGGCCACCCGGACACGGAAACCCACCAAGGCGCGTCAGGTCTCCTTCCGGCGCCCCATGAGCGGGACATCCGTGAGCCGTCGTGAGCCGGCAGGCGCGGGCTGCCGGCGGTTCCGGGGAGGTCGCACCACGGGCGCGGTTCCTTGTACGCCTTGGCCTGGCCGTAGGAGAGGTCGGCCCCCGTATCCGCCGCTGTGCCCCGACGGTGAGACTCACGACCGCGGCGGCCGGCACGTGGAGGAACCGCCGGCGCGCACGGCGTCTGACGGGTGAGGGGCCGGCAGGAAACGCCCCGGTACCGAAAGCGGTGCGGGTGTCGACGCCGGCCTTTCCCGCAGTGCGGTCGAGGGACCGTGTGCGGGCGAGGGACCGTGTGCGGGCGAGGGGCGGGAAGACGGCGGTGCCCGTCGGCCCGTACACGGCGGCCGTCCGCCCGGCGGCCTCCGCCGCGCTCGGGCGCCGTCCGGGCTTCTTGTGCAGGGCTTCGCGCACGAGGGGGAGCAGGGCGTCGGGCACGCCCCTGAGCGAGGGATCGGCGCCAGAGGGCCCGGTGGGCGGGATCGGCGACGACGTCCTGGTGCATGTCCGGCACGGTCGTTCACTCTTGACGGCCCACATCGGCGGCCATACACAAGCCCACGAGATGTTCTGTGTTGACATCGCCAACGCGTCCGCGTCATGCTTCAGTTCACAATCGTGCAGCCGGCCCGGCCGCGCCCGTGCGCCTGGACCGCCGTGCGTCCGCCTCCGCTCACCGCCCCGGGGAGAGACCGTGAATCCGCAGAACCGCCCGCAGGGTCCGTCCGACATACGACCGCTGCGCAAGCGCAAGAGACTGTGGGCCGCCGGCGCCGCCCTGTTCGCCCTGGGGGCGATCGGTGGCACCCAGTCCGCGCAGGACGAGGTGGACGCCGCCCAGGCGCTGGCCGCCAAGCCCGTCCCGACCGTCACCACCACGGCCACGGTGACGGCCACCGCGACCGTCACCGCGGAGCCGGAACCCGCCCCCACGGTCACCAAGACCAAGAAGGTCACCACACCCGGCCCGACCGTCACCGTCACCAGGACCGCCCGGGCCGCCACCGGATCCGGTACCAGCAGCAGCGCCGGCGGCAACAGCGACAGCGGCTCCGGGACCTGCTCCATCACCTCCAACGCGGGCAACTGCTACCAGGCGGGGCAGTACTGCCGGAACGGTGACCACGGAGCCACGACGACGACCGCGGGCGGCGCGCGGATCACCTGCAGGTACAACTCGAACGCCTGGCGCTGGTCCTACTCCTGACGGGTGGCACGGCCAGGCCGTACCCCTGGCTCAGGCCGGCGCCGGTTCCCAGCGGTAGGCGTCGGCGGTCTCGTCGTACGGGCGCAGCAGCGGCTCCAGTTCGCCGCGCACCAGGTCCGCGTCACCCGGCGGCAGGGTCAGCGACGCCCGCCGCATGCGGACGCTCCACGTCGCCGGGTCCGGAAAGACCGACAGCCGCGGCACCAGGTCGCGCAGCACAAGCCCGTCGCGGAAGGGGGCCAGGCCGGACACCTTCAGGCGGCAGCCCTCCATGAAGGAGCGGTCGCCGAAGACGACCGGTTCGTCCAGGGCCCGTACGGGGGTGGCGACCGAGGCCCGGGCGATCACACGGCCCAGGTCGCGGGTCGGGTTCCGGAAGCAGCCGCGCGTCGTGTAGAGGAAGACCTCGTCGCCCTCCTCCAGCGTCCGCGCCGCCCTGGCCCGTCCGGCCGGGAACGCCATCCGCTGCCCGGTCACCACCCAGCCCAGGGCGGCCCGGTCTCCGATGATCAGCAGGTGCGCGGACGACATGCCGCTCACCTTACCGAGGCCCGGTCCCTTGATCATCGTCCTACCGGCCGGAGCCGCGCACGCGTCGGCAGCACCGGAAGCGCCTCCGGCTTCGCCGTCTGCACCTGCACGAGCCCCCGCTCGTCCCGGCCCGAGCCGACTCGCTCCGCCTGTCCGGCATGATGGCCCCATGCATGGTGGGGTGGATGTGTGGGCGGCGGCCGCCGCCTTCGACCGGGGCGCGGTGACCGAGGACGAGGCACAGGCCGACGCGGAGCGCGCACGGGTTCTCGCCCAGTTCCCTCTGAAGGACTGGTCGATGCTTCCTCTGGAGCGCTATGCCCTCGGGGTGGACGCGCCCGGCGCACACACACCGGGGATGGGCTACTGCCGGCTGATGGAGTTCGGGACCTCACACCTCGGCAGCATCAGGGGAGGCAGCGCCGCCAAGCACATCATGTACCGCCACAACTCCGGTGAGTGGCGGATGGCGGCTCCCCTGCGAGGCAGGGAACCGCAGGATGCGTGGGCACGCCTGCGGGCGCAGTTCCTCCAGGCCTTCGACGCGGTGGACCGCCAGGAGTTCGACTTGTTGGACGAACTCGAGCTGCTGCGTTTCGGACCGGCCCTCGTGACGAAGTCCCTGGCCGCCTACTTCCCCGATCACTTCCTGCCCGTCTACTCGGCCGAGCACCTGCGGCATTTCCTCATCCTGCTGGGCGGTACGGCAGAGGCGGACTCCCCCGCTTGGCGCAGCAACCGCCGACTGCTCGAACTGGTGCGCTCGCGGCCGGAGTTCGGCGGATGGAGCGGACAGCAGGTGATGCGTTTCCTGTACCGGCACCATGATCCTCGGGCCACTGGATCAAAGCGGCGCACCATCTGGAAGATCGCCCCCGGCGAGCGGGGAAACCGCTGGGCCGAGTGCCGCGAGGGGAAGTTCATCTGCGTGGGCTGGGACGCGCTGGGGGATCTGGGCCAGTACCAGAACGACACCGAGCTCAAGGCAGCACTCGACCGGCACTGGCCCGGGAGGAACGGCGGCAGTCTGACGCTCGCCCGGCGGCTACTGGCCTTCCGGGACCTGGAGACCGGCGACCGGATCGTCGCCAACCGGGGAACGGACGAGGTCCTCGCCACGGGCACGGTCATCGACAGCTACCGGTTCGTCCCCGATCGCCCCGAGTTCCAGCACGTCGTGCCGGTGGAGTGGGACACCTCCCACGCGCAGAGGCTGGGCAGGCCCCAGCACGGCTGGCGGTCCACGTTCGCCAAGGTCGATCCGGCTCTGTTCGCCAAGTTCACCACGTCCCGGGCCGGCGCGCCCGTCGACCCGGGCGAAGCGCAACGGGGTGATCCCGCGGGCGCGTTGCCCGACGACGTGCAGGCCGTCCTGGACGCGCTGGAACGCAAGGGACAAGTGATCCTGCACGGCCCACCCGGAACGGGCAAGACGCGGCTCGCACTCGGCGCGGCCCTCGCCCTGACCGGCCGCGCCGACGCCCTCGGTGCCGAGCCGGGCGAACGCGCCGAGGCTCAGGCCGAGTTGCTGCGCGGTGACCGTGTTCGCCTCGTCACCTTCCATCCGTCGTACGGCTACGAGGACTTCGTCGAGGGTTTCAAACCGGACCTGGACGCCACCGGCCCCGGGCTCACCCTCGCCCTCAAGGACGGTCTGTTCCACGACCTGTGCCGCCGAGCCTCCGCTCGCCCCGATCAACCGTTCCTCCTGGTCATCGACGAGATCAACCGCGGAGACCTGCCCCGTGTCCTCGGCGAGCTGATCACCCTCCTCGAACTCGACAAGCGGGGTCTGCCGGTCACCCTGCCCGTCAGCGGGCGCAGCTTTCACGTGCCGCCCAACGTCAGGGTCATCGGCACGATGAACACCGCCGACCGCAGCGTCAGCCACCTCGACGCGGCGATCCGTCGCCGCTTCGCCTTCCTGCCGGTGGACCCCGATCCGGATGCCGTGTCGGGAACGATCGGCCCTCTCGACCTGGCGGCCTTCTTCGAGGCCCTCAACACCCGGATCGCCCGGCACCTCGACACCGACCACCAGATCGGGCACGCCTACCTGCTGCGCGACGGTGAGCCGATCGCCACGGAGGACGACCTGGCGGCCGCCTTCCACCACGAGGTCGTCCCCCTGCTGGAGGACTACTGTCTGGGGCGGACCGACCTGCTGGGTCTCATCCTGGGCAGCCTGGTCGATGCCGACACCGGGCGTCTCCTGCAGATGCCCCCGCAGGACCTCGCCGATGCGCTGACAGCCGAGTTCACCGGCGGCGACTCCGGCACCGATGCCTGACCGCCCGGTCGTCCGGCTCGCCGAGTACCAGAGCGTTCCGTTGGGCAGGGACCGGCTCACCCCACGGGACGTGGACCGGTTGCACGCGCTGCAGGCCCACGGCTGCGTGACCCTCGGCGCGGACCACTCCGGTTGGCGGCTCAGGGCCGAGGCGACCGTCGGGGTCCTGGTGCTCGACCGCCTACGACTGGTCATCGAGCCGAAGTTCGCCGTTCCGGGTGAGCGGTTGCTGAGTTGGCTCGGCTACGCCCTGGACGCGCCCCACCCGCTGCGGTCGCCCACCCGGCGCTGGGCCACCCGTCCGGACGGTTACGCCGAGCTCGTCGCGACGGCACTGCTGGAGCAGTGCGAGCACCTCCTGCACGACGGTCTGCGGCGCGACTACGTCCGTCGCGAGACCGTCGAACCGGTACTCCGCGGACGTCTCGACGTGGCAGTACAGGCCACGCGCCGTTACGGGCAACTGGACCGGCTGCACATCCGCGCGTTCGACCGGGAGACCGACGTCTGGGACAACCGCGTCCTGGGAACCGCGCTGCGAGCCGCGCTACGGCTGACGAGCCATCCCGGGCTCGCCCGCGACCTGCACGACGCCGCCGAGGCCTTTCCCGCGGCCGCCTCCCCCGCCGCGGCGCTCCACGCCCTGGACCGCATCCGCTACACCAGGCTCAACGCGCGCTACCGCGCCGCCCACACCTGGGCCCGCCTCATCCTGCGCGGCGGTGGCGTGAGCGATCTCCTCACCGACCGGGGCACCGCTGCCGACGGTCTGCTCCTGCGCATGCCCGCTCTCTGGGAAGCCGTCGTCCGGCGTCTCGTCGCCGAGGTCGCCGCCCGGCACGGCGGCCGAGTCCTTCCCGGAAACGGCGGTGCCGGCATCACCGTCCGCGGGGACCTGGGCAGCCCTTCCGCCTTCCGGCCCGACGTACTGTGCGAACTCCCCGGCCGGAACGGTTCCGCCCGCTCGCTGCTGCCCGTGGACGCCAAGTACAAGCGCTATGACCGCCACGGCGTCAGCGCCGCGGACGTCCACCAACTGCTCACCTACGGAGCCGGCTACAACTCCCGCACCAAGGCGAGCGCCGTCATCGCGCATCCGCAGCCCGGTGGCCGTGCCCATCGCCGACTGGACGTCACCTCCCCGCAGGGCATGCTGGCTACGCTCCACGTCATCGGCATCGACACCGACGCACACCCCGAACAGGCGGTCGCGTGGTTCGGGGACACGCTCCTCTGAACCGACCAGCACCAGCAGGCGCATCCTGGTGTTTCTCCCCCTCCTCCTGTCGACGCGCGTAATCGATCGCCCTATCGAACACTCCTTCACGTACACACATTTTCGAATCAATCCGTTTCGACTCACTCGTTGACCATGCTCACAAGCGAGAGGCATCATCTGGAAGCAAACAAGATGTCCCTTGTTCTCAGGCACACCTCATCTCGCGCTCCCGTGAAAGGGCAGTCGTGACCGAACAGCTGCAGACCTCCGCCGACTCGCCGACCTCCGTGCGGGCGCTTCTCCTCGACCGACCCGAGGGTTCGGAGCTCACAGCCGAGGTGCGGTCCCTGCTGCGCGAGCTGCTGCCGGAGCGGCGAGGGGCGGGCGGGTCCGGAGCGGTTACGGCCCATCACCGCGGCCGGCCGACGGGGCGCCGGTCCGCGGACCGCTCCCGAACCGCCGCCCGGCCCCGGCGCGGGCCGCACCCGTCCGCAGGAGGTCCCCGATCCCCTGACGGCGCTCGGCGCCGCGGAGAACTGAGCCGTCACCCCGTACAGCCCGCACGTCTCCGGACAGGAGGATCCCGTCTTGGGCACCCGCCGATACCGCATGGTCGTCACCAGCGGACTGGACTACGTCACGACCGGCGCGCAGGTCGACGACCGGCTGCGCCAATGGCTCAAGGAACCTCCGAAGAGCTACGACGCCGACGCCTTCGCCGAGGGCCGCAATGAGATAGCCCGCGGCGTCACCCTCGACCACGACTCCGCCACCGGCGCTTCGGGGGCGTACGGCCGCTGGCGACTGCGCGAGACGCTGCCCGGCGGAACCTGGCAGACCACACTGGTGATCCGCCAGGCCGGAGACGGCCCGACCAGGGTCCAGCTGGACGTGGAACACCTGCCGGACGCCCCCGAAGCCGTGCCCGTGCCGGCCAGGACGCCCCGGCTCGCGCGCAGCCTCCTCGAGGTCCTCGACGCACGCGACGGCCTCGCCGACGTCACGGCCGAGCCCCAGGTGGTCGAGGCGGAGGACGTCGACGCCGTCATAGACGAGCTGTGCGACGAGACACGGCGCCTGCCGGTCGTCGTGGCCAGCACGCCGCACGGAGCCGACTTCGACGCTTGGCTGGAGGACACCGTGGACCCGCTGGTCAGGCCCCTGGCCGGTCTGGCGATCCTCTATGTGCTCACCCCCGAGGCGGAAACCCGCTTCAACCGTGCGCTGGAGTACCACCGGGTCTATGGCGGCGGTGTACGCACTTACCTCCCGGGAGTCGACCCGGCCTGGCCCGCCGACGGGCAACGACACCGCGTGATGTCCCGCAGGCTGATCACCGACCGTCCGCCGCAGGCCCGCAGGATCATCGCCCAACTGCCCCAGCGGCTGGCCGCCCGTGCTCCCCTGCCCCCCGAGCTCGACTCCGTGCCGGTCATGCGGACCCACACACCGGGTGATTCCGCCGCGCCCGAACTGGAGCGGCTGCGCGTCGAGAACGAGGCCCTCCACGAGATCCTGGAGGAGGCGGGGCGGGAACAGCGCGTACGGGCCGACGAGATCCGCGACCTCAAGCACGAGCTGCGCAAGGCCGAGGACAATGAGACCCTGCTGATCGCCGAGTACGACGAGCAGTACCGTGAACTGCACTCTGTACGAGCCCAGTTGCAGACACTACGCAAACAGATGGTGGAACTGGGCGCCGCCGCGGCCGCATACACCCCGCTCACCACTCCGCAGGACGGCCCGGAGTCCTTCGAGGAACTCCTGCACCGCCTCGACTCACTGCCCCGCCTGCATTTCACCGGCTCCCGGAAGGTGACGCTCGACCTTGACGCGCAGGCGTACGGCTCGTCCTGGGTCCGCATGACCTGGGACGCGCTGCTGGCGCTCGGGGACTTCGCCCGGGCGGCAGCCGCCGGGCAGGCCGACCGGGACTTCAAGCAGTGGTGCGTCGACGTCCCGGGCGGGGTCCGCACGATCTCACCCCGGAAAATCGTGCGGGACGAGTCCAAGTCGGTGAAGAGCAACTCGAGCTGGCGCCGGCAGCGCACGTTCCCCGTGCCGGAGCACGTCGATCCGGCACGAAAGGTGTTCATGGGCGCGCATGTACGCGTCGGCGGCGGCAACACGATCGCACCGAGGCTGCACTACTTCGACGGGGCCCGTGCCGCGTACGGCATCTACATCGGGTACATCGGGCCCCATCTGTCCAACACGATGACGTGACGGACCGCTACGGCCGGGAGGCGTTCAGCGGGCCAGCTGCGGGTCGGCCCTCTCATCGGCGAAGGTCCGCCCGCCGATGTCGGCGAGGCGTCCGTCGGCGACTCCCTGCCAGTAGCCGGTGCCCTTGAACTTCGTGGGACGCGCCTTCCCCAGCTTCGGGTAACGCTCGTTGAGCCGTGCCTCGACAACGGCCGACCGGTCGGCGAGGACGAGTTCGACGCTGCGTCCGCCCCCGTCGTCCCCACCGGCCACGGGCTCCTGGTCCGCAGCCTCGCTCGCGGCCCGCTGAGCGGCGCCGATGCGCGCGGTCACCTCCCGGATGAAACCGAGCATCCAGGAACGCTTGTAGGCGCGGGCGTCCTCTCCCACCGGTCGGTGCCGCCGGTCGGCCTGGTCCGCACCGGCGAACATCTGCAGCCGCAGGCTGGCGAACAGCACTTCGCTCGCCTGGATGTCCGACTCGTAGCCGAAGACGTGCAGGCGGCGCCGGTTGTCCTTGGTGTCGATGAGCACGCTCTGGCAGCGCATCTCCTGTGCGATGCGGACGAGCAGCCGCCGCACCTCCTTGGCGTACGGAGGATGCACGTCGATCATTCTGTCGATGGGTCGGGCCGGTTCGCCGATGTCGTCGAGCATGGCCCGTTCGATCCCGTACTTGGCCATGAGCTCCATGGCCTTGTCCAGGAAGGCGCGGCTCTCCTCCTCCGTCGCTCCCGGGTCCTCCGCCTTGCGCAACAGCGCCTTGACCTTGGTGAGCAGTTCCGGAGACATGGCACCGCGGGTGGCTCCGGCGCCGGAGAAACCGGGACCGGTGGCGTCCGGACGAGGTATGTCCGTCTCCGGCTCCCCCTGCTCCCCCTCGTCCTCGCCCGACCCGGTGATCAGATCGGCCAGGTCCTCCGGGTCGGGGGCGAGTTCGACCAGCGCAGCAAGAGCCCACCGTCGCCAGCCGTCCGCGTCGTCCTTGCGAACCTGTGCACGGACCGTGCGAAGACGGCCGATGCCGCCGTCGGCTCTGGGAACCAGGAACTCCAGGCGTGCGTGGCCGAGCTGCGCCACGGCGAGCAGTGTGCACAGACCTGCGGCATCGTCCGGCTCGCAGTGGACGACGACACCGGGCTCCGGGTACCAGTCGGTCTCTTCCTCGGCGTGACCCCACGTCTCGTCGTCCCACAGGTCGAAGCTCGTGCCCGGCTCCTCCTGGCCGGTCCGGACCCGGACCACGGATGTCGAAGGCCGTCCTGAATAGGCGAGGGCGGCCGCTCTCTCCTGCCGGGAGGCGACGATGTGATACCAGACCGGTGTGGTGCCGACCATGCCCTGCCACGTCGTTTCGTCCCGCTCGTGGCGTTCCCGCGCTTCCCGGGCGATGTCATGGCCCAGGTCGTCGTCCTGCCAGGCATCCTCGTCCGGCTGCTCGTGCCAGTCGAGGAACGCCTCCAAGTAGTCGGTTGCCGTGCGCCGGGCCCCGGGCCTGCTGTCGTTCAACAGAGCGCGCTCGCAGACCGAAAGGGCGTCGACCACGGGTTGCAGGACGAGCGACATGTAACGCTTGACCGCCTCGGAGAACTCGGCGAGGAACGCCCGCGTGGCCTCGGAGCCGGTCTTCTGGTGCTCGCGCCGCCATGCCTCCGCCTGCTCGACGCGGGCCTGCTGCTCGGCCAGCCATCTGAGGTGTCCTGCGCCCTGGAGGTGTTCCTCGCGCAGCAGCACGGCGTCCTCGACCGCGGCAACCGCACGGGGCGCCCGGAGGACCGCCTGGGCCAGGAGCCTGAGCGGCTCCGGTTCGCGGGCGAAGAAATCCGCGGGGGCGACGAGGGTACGGCCGTGACGGCGAGGCGCCCACTGCGGCCGGTCGATGTCGCCGTTCCAGGGAACGTCCGCGGACCAGCGCGCCCGCCACTCGGCGAAGTCCCGCTCCGGGTCACCCGCTCGCGGCTGATGGCGTCGCCACCACCACAGGAGCATCTCCTCCCAGCTTTCGGCGTTCCAAGCCCACAGGGCGGACTCACCGCTGCACGCGGTCAGCGATCGGACTGCGCGGACGTCCGCCGCCAGGTCGTGCCGGTAGCCGCCGGGTATCAGCCGCTCCAACCAGCTGACGGTCTCGGCCAACGGTTGTGCCCGCGCCTCGTCCGCCGCCATCCTCACGACGGTCACGGCCGCTGCCGTGCGCCGGTCGCCGAGGTCGGCGGGCAGCAGCTCGTACAGGCCCGGAGCAGTGGTCCTCAGGATGGTGGCGAGGTCCTGAACCCTGTCCCGGAGCCATTGGAAGCGCGCTTGCCGGAACTCCTCGGCCACCGGGTCGTCCCGTCTGTCGTCCGCCACGTGTCCCCCTCCGGCATGCTCCGCCACAGACGGATCATCCTAGGCAGCAACGTGGGGACGATCGAGCAGGGTTGTCAGTGCCCGCCAGTACGCTGCCAACGGAATCGACCAGCAGGTGCGAGGGGGTCCCATGGCCGACGAGTATCCGGAGTTCCGGCTCCGTCTGCCCAGCGGTGACGGCATCGACCGGGCACGCGGAGTGCTCCTGGACGAGACGGGCACCAACGGCAGCCGGAAGTTCCTGGTGCGGGCCGGCTCCCCGGCGCGGGACCATGTGATGCCCTCGCTCGGCAAGCACTTCAAGGCGCCGACCAAACGCCGTGAGGAGCTCCGGGCGCAGGGCGTGCTGGTGCCGTCGGCGCACTGGCCGGGCTGGCTGGAGCTGACCGAGGACGTGGTGTTCGGCTCCCCCTCCTTCGCCGCCGTCGTACTGGTCGGGGCGCCGCGCAACGGGTGGGAGGAGTGGCGGACCGAGGACGACAGGCCGCTGTCCGACTTCATGCCGCGCTGGACGGCGGGCCCCAGCCGGACCTGGCTCGTGCGCGGCTCCAACGTCACCGGCCTCGACCTGGTCCAGCGCCTGTGGCTGCCCGAAGGACGCGTCACCCTCGCCGCCTCCCGACTGCGGCAGGGCGTCCGGCAGGGCGCCAGCAAGGACGAGCTGCGCACGCTGGTCCAGGAGGACTACGAGTCGACCGCCACGTACAGCCAGCGGCAACAGCTCGTCGAGGACCTCCACGCCTTCCTGTCGCGCATGAAGCCCGGCGACACCGTGTGCACGATCTCCGGCGGCCGGCTGTACGTCGGCGAGATCACCGGTGAGGCCGGACAGACGGAGTCCGAGGACCGCCGGTCCAACCTGCGCCGGCCCGTGGAGTGGCAGCCGACCGGTTTCCCCTACGACGACCTGCCCGAGGAGCTCCAGCAGAAGCTGTCCGTCCAGCACGACGTCGTCGACCTCTCCGCCGTCCAGGCCCAGGTCGAGGGGCTCGGCCTCACCGACCAGGAGCTGGCCGAGGAGGCGGGGGTGACGGAGCGGGACCCGAGCACGGAGATCCCCGCCCTCACGGCCCGCCGCGAGCTGGAACTGCCCGAGCCGACGGACGAGCTGGCCGCCGACCTGCTCGTGCACGACGCGGCGTGGCTGGAGGAGGTGCGCGGTCTGCTCTGGGACGAGCGGCAGCTCGTGTTCCACGGCCCGCCCGGCACCGGCAAGACCTACCTCGCCCTCAAGCTCGCCGAGTTCCTGGGCGGCGGCCCCGAGCAGGTCAAGCTCGTGCAGTTCCACCCCTCCTACTCCTACGAGGACTTCTTCGAGGGGTTCCGGCCGCAGGAGGACCCGGAGACCCGCGAGGTGGCGTTCCGGCTCACCGCCGGGCCGCTGCGCGAGCTCGCCGATCTGGCGTCCCGCGAGGGCAACCGGCACATCCCGCACTTCCTGATCATCGACGAGATCAACCGGGCCAACCTGGCGAAGGTCTTCGGCGAGCTGTACTTCCTGCTGGAGTACCGCAACAAGTCGGTGCGGCTGACGTACTCCGGGGACGACTTCGCGCTGCCGCCGAACCTGTTCGTGATCGGGACGATGAACACCGCCGACCGGTCCATCGCCCTGGTGGACGCGGCGATGCGCCGGCGGTTCGCGTTCGTCGAGCTGTCGCCGCGCACCGAGCCGACGAGCGGGCTGCTGCGCCGGTGGCTGGAGCGGGAGGGCCGGGAGGCCGAGCCCGCGGACCTGCTCGACGCGCTCAACGCGCGGATCGACGACCCGGACTTCCGCATCGGGCCCTCGTACCTGATGAGGAGGGGCGTGTACCGGGAGGGCGGTCTGGAGCGGACCTGGCGGACGAGGATCCTGCCCCTGCTGGAGGAGCACCACTACGGCGAGGGCGTGGACGTCGGGCAGCGGTACGGGCTGGCGGCGCTGCGGGAGTCGCTGGGGTGACGCAGGTCGTCGAGCTCGTCGAGCACGCTCCGGCGGTCGGCGTGGCCCTGCCGGACGACATGGGGCGGGCGCTCGCGGCCCTGCGGATCGTGGACGCCGCACCGGACCCGTACTCCCCCGGGCGCTGGTCGCTGCGGGCGGGCAGCAAGGTCGGGGCCGTCACGGTCTCCGTGCCGGGGCACGGCGGTCCGCTCACGGTCCGCATCACCCCCAAGGTGCCGATCGGCCGCCTCTTCTTCCTGCTCGGCTACAGCCTCGACCCCGCCGGTGCCTGGCGGGACGGCGAGGTCGCCGTGGCCGAGCACCGGGAGGTGCTGCCGGCGCTCGCCCACGCCGTGGAGCGGCAGGTGGACCGGGCCCTGCGGCGGGGGCTGCTGCAGGGCTACCGGGTGGCGGAGGAGACCTCGCCGGTCGTGCGGGGGCGGATCCGGGAGGCCGAGCAGATGCGGCGCCGGTTCGGGGCGACGCTGCCGGTGGAGGTGGTGTACGACGACTTCACCACGGACATCGCGGAGAACCGGATCCTGCGGGCGGCCGTCGAGCGGCTGCTGCGGCTGCCCGGCGTGCCGCGCGAGGTGCGCCGGCGACTGCTGCACCAGCGGGCGCGGCTGGCGGACGTCACGGTGCCCGTGCGCGGCCGGCCCCTGCCCGAGTGGCGGCCGAGCCGGCTCAACGCCCGGTACCACCACGCCCTGCGGCTGGCGCGGGCCGTGCTGGAGGACGCCTCCCCGGAGCACGGACCCGGCGGGCTGCGCGTCGAGGGGTTCCTGTTCGACATGAACAGGCTCTTCGAGGACTTCGTGACCGTGGCCCTGCGGGAGGCGCTGCGCGGTTCCGGGTACGTCGCGCGGCTGCAGGACCCGCTCCACCTGGACGTGGCACGGACGATCCGGATGAAGCCGGACCTCGTCCTCTACGGACCCGACCGCGTGCCGTGCGCGGTGGCCGACGCCAAGTACAAGGCGGAGAGACCGGGCGGCTACCCGGACGCCGACCTGTACCAGATGCTCGCCTACTGCACCGCCCTCGGGCTGGGCGAGGGGCACCTGGTGTACGCGAAGGGCAACGCCGGCCATGCCGTCCACCGGGTGCGGCACGCGGGCACCCTCCTCCACCAGCACGCCCTGGACCTCGACCAGGACCCGGCGGGGCTGCTCGCCGACGTCGCCGAGGTGGCCGCCCGGCTGGTGCGCACGCCGCACGGGTGACCGGCCCGCGGTGACGTCCGGGGCGGAACGCGTCGTCACGAAGCGGACCACTTTCACACGACCGAAATCTCGCCCCTGAATACGCCATATGACGCATTGACCCCACAGCTCCGCCACGGTTGCCTGCTGGTGGTCCTCCGGTGGGGAGCCGGAGGAGGGACCGTGTCCTGTTTGGGGGAAGAATGAGGAAGAACGCGAACCTGAGTGTCACCAGACGCGTGCGGGCCGCCGTGAGCGCGGTGGTCGCGGTCTGCGCGGTCACGGTGGTGCTGCCCGCGGCCGCCTCGGCCGAGCCCGCGGCCGTGGCGGGCGCCGCGGACGACGGCGGAGCCGGTGTCGAGAGGATCAGTGTCGCGGCCGACGGCACCCAGGCCGACGGCGGCTCCGCCGGCGCCTCGATCACGTCCGACGGCCGCCGCGTCGTCTTCTCGTCGTCGGCGACGAACCTCACCGCCGACGGCACGACCGGGGGCGAGCGGGTGTACGTCCGCGACCGGCGGACGGGGCGGACCGATCGGCTCGGGACCCTGCCCCCGCTCGAGCCCCCGGTGATCAGCGGTGACGGGGAGTACGCCGCCTACGCGGTGCGGTGGTTCAACGACGTGCGGATCCGCCTGGACCAGGTGAGCACGGTGAGGGAGATCTCCCTCAACTGCCTGGCCTACAGCTGCGGTCAGCCGTCGCTGAGCGCGGACGGCCGCTACGTCGCCCATGTCCTCTCCTCCGTCAGGAACCCGTCGTTCGGCCAGCGCATCGAGGTCCGGGACGAGAGCGCCGACGTCCAGCAGACCGTCGCCCGGTTGGGCCACACCCAGCCGTCCCGGCCGTCCATCAGCGGCGACGGCCGCCGTGTCGCCTACCAGGACGGCGAGACGAAGGACGTCTTCGTGTGGGACCGGACCGACGGCACCACCTCGGGCCCGATCGAGGGCCCGTCCGAGGAGGCGACGCTCGTCCAGCTCAGCGACGACGGCGGCAAGGTCGTCTACCTCTCGGGCTCCGACACCTACGTCCACGACCTCCAGTCGGGCACCGCCCAGTCGGTGCCGAACGCCCGGGGTGTGGCCATCGATCCCACCGGCCGCCATCTGCTGTACGCCCCGCACGGCACGGACGGACCGTCGCTCGTACTGCGCGACCTGCGGACGGGCACCGACGAGGTCGTCTCGGACCGGCCCGCCTCCGCCGGGACCGACGCGGTCAGCGCCGGCGGGCGCGACGTGGTCTTCCAGTCCACGGCCGACGACATCGTGCCCGACGACACCAACGGCACGTCGGACGTCTTCGTCCGCCGCTTCTACTGACCGCCCCGGCCGCCGCGCCCTCCGGGTCCCCCATGTCGCGTTCGGCGGCGGCGAAGGCGGCGCGGCGGTTGTCCGGGCCCGCGGGGCGGGGCCGGTGAGCCGCTTGACCGGGTCCGACGTTAGGCTGGGGCGGTGATGAGCAGGAGGGTGGGCGGACGGTGGCTCGTCGCCGCCCTGGCCATGTCCGCGGTACTCGCCTCGGGGTGCACCGGCCCGGTCGACACCGGTGATCTGCCCGGCGTGTACCGCGACGACGCGACCGGCGGGGAGATCCTGCTCGGTTCCAACGGCACGTTCTCCGCCACCGATGTGTCGATGGACGGGTCCTCCGACCCCGTCGACTTCCGTGGCCGGTGGGAGTTCGTCGACAGCCGATCGTCCGACGACTTCGTCCACCTGTCGGTCGATGACGGTGGGCTCGGCATGACCGCCGGCGTCCAGCTCTACACGGGCGCCCGGGGGAAGGTGTACTTCCGTCACGATCCGGACGGGCCGCCGTCCCTGGTGCTCACCAGGGCGGCCGCGCGGTAGACCCGGTGTGCGGTCCGCCGCGAGCGGTACGGCCGTCGGGGCGAGGAAGCCCCGGAAGGGGAGCCCGGCCCCCGGGCGCGAGGCCGTGGACGGCGGCGTCCTCCCGCCGGCAGGGGGCGGCCCCCGGGAACAGGAAGGGGTCGTCCGCCGTCGTGATCACGACCCGGGTGACGGCGCGGACCGCGGACGGGCCCGGACCCGACGGCACGTCCGCCCTCCCCCTTCGAGCCTGTGCCGCGAGGGCCCTAACCCCGCGGGACGTCCCTGACGTACACCACCCCGTCGGTCCGGGGCAGGTGGGCCGGGTCGAGCGGGGCGTAGCCGAAGTACGGGGACACCCGGGGGGCGGGGCGCGCGCCGGCGAGGGCGGTGGCCAGTCGGGGTGCGTCGACGACGCGGCGGTCCTCGGGGAGGCCGTACAGGACCCCCTCGAGGGTGTCCGGGGGCGGGGTGTCCACGCCGTGGTGCCGGAGCGTGCCGAGGGCCGTGGCCAGGAAGGCGTACCGCTCGCCGAGCCGGGCGCTCACGAGGGCGCCGGCGCTCCACCACTCCAGCAGCGGGTGGTCCCACATGCGCATCGTGCTCCTGTCGCGTTGCAGGTGGCTGTTGTGCGCGTGGACGAGTACCGGGCCCCGGTCGGCGAGGGCGAGGAGGTTGTCCGCCATCATGGCGTCCCGCGTGGCCAGCAGCCGGGTCATGCGGGCCGGTGAGGTGTCGGCCATCCAGTGGTGGTAGCGCAGCAGGCCGACGGCGGTACGGCCGTACAGGCGCGCGCGGTCCCGGTCGTCCCGTGAGGTCGTGGTGATCAGGTGCGGTGCCTGTGTGTCGAGCAGCGCCACCAGGTCGTCGGCGAGCAGTCGCAGCTCTCCGGCCTCGGCCGAGCGGCCCACGGACCGGGAGGGGTCCGTCATGACGGCCTGGTCCGTCCACGGTTCGTCGGGGCCGAGCAGGCGGTCGAGGGTTTCCGCGGTGCAGGGCAGCAGGTCCGCGTCGACGTGGGCGGCGAGGTGGTCGTGGAGCGCGGTGAGGGGGTGCCGGGGGCTCGCGGCGCCGGTGATCTCCAGGGGGCCGTCGAAACCGGCGAAGCGCAGCCGCTCCGGTTCCGGGCGGTCCTCGTTGTACGCCCGCATCCAGCGGACGAGTTCGCGGTTGCCCGGGAACGCTCCCCACGCGTGGCTGAAGCCGTGTTCCATGGCCTCGTCGAGGGTGCCCGTGCCCGAGGTGACGTAGGCGTCCACGACCAGGCCCCGCACGCAGTCGCTCTCGAGGGCGATCGTCCGGTAGCCCTCCTGTTCGACCAGCTGCCGGAAGAGTTCGTTGCGCAGGTCGAGCAGGGTGCCCTCGCCGTGGGTGGGTTCGCCCAGGGCGAGGACGCGCGGGCGGGCCGGAAGCAGCCCCATGACGGCTTCGGCCTCGACGGGGTGGGCGATGCCCGTGATGTCGGTTGCCATGCCCTCAACGGTATCGTTGAACTTCCGGTGGAGACTTCGGCGCGTTATCGTCCGCTCCGTGGGGAGAAACCTTCAAAGCGGTGAGAAGCTCAGGCCGGTCGACCTGGCGCGTCGGCACGGTCTGTCCACCCAGGCCGTGAGGAACTACGAGGAGAGCGGCATCCTCCCCGCCGCCGACCGCACGGCGACCGGCTACCGCGCTTACACCCCGCTGCACGCGCGGGCCCTGCGCACGTTCCTCGCCCTGCTCCCCGGGCACGGTCACCAGGCGGCGACGGCGATCATGCGGGCCGTGAACGAGGGGGCCGTCGACGAGGCGTTCCGCCTGATCGACGAGAGCCACGCCCAACTGCTCCGCGACCGGGAGACCCTGCGGGCCGTGGAGAGCGCCCTCCGCGGCCTCTCGCCCCGCGCGGACACCGCGGCGTCCCGTCCCCGTCGTATGTTCATCGGACCGCTGGCCGCGGAGCTCGGCGTCCGGCCCGCGACGCTGCGCAAGTGGGAGGAGGCCGGGCTCGTGCGTCCGCGCCGCGACCCGGTGACCGGGTACCGGGTCTACGACGAGGCCGACGTACGCGACGCGCGGCTGGCCCACCAGCTCAGGCGCGGCGGCCACCTGCTGGAGCAGATCGCTCCGCTGATCGCGCAGGTGCGGACGGCCGGCGGGCTGGAGCCGCTGGAGGGCGCGCTGCGCGACTGGCACGGCCGGCTGTCCGCCCGCGGGCGCGCGATGCTGGGCGGGGTGGCCGAGTTGGAGGCGTACCTGCGCGCACGCGCGTGAAGAGGTCTCCATGCACAGGTCCCAGCGGACCGGGCTGGCGTACCTGCGCGCACGCGCGTGAAGACCACCGGCGTCCCGGTGTCCGACGCGCACCGCGTGGGCGCGGGTGGTCCGACGCGGCCCGGCGGGTCGGGAAGAACCTGCGGAGTCCTGCAGAGTTCAGCCCATGGCCCTCGTTCTCCTCCCGGTCCTCCTGCCCCCCTCCTGGTCCGCCTGTGGTTCCGGAGCCGCCCGCTGCTCTCCGGCACGTGGCGGCGCAGTCCCGCGTGGTTCACCTGGAGCGCGGTGCTCCTCCTGCTGGGAGCCGGTGCCTGCTACCTCGTCGGCTCCCTCGCCGGGGCGTCCCTGGACCCGGAGGAGGCCTGCCACGGAGTGGGCCGGGCCTACGACCGGGCGTACCGCAGGGAGAACTTCGAGGAGTACACGCGGTGGTTCCCGCTGCACGACAGGTGTCATGCGGGGTACGACCTGGTCCCGGTGTGGGTGAACCCGGTCCTGGTCGTGCTCCCGGTCCTGGCGCTGCTCTGCCTGGCCGGTGCCGTGGGCCTGACCGTCGTCCGGCTCCGTAGCGGCGGGAAGGGCACTTCGTGACCGCTTCGGGCGGACGCCGTGTGCCTGGCGCCACCGGGAGCTCGGCCGGGCCGGGTGGCGCACGGGCGCGTCGGGACCACCCCTCCCGGGACGGTCACGACGATGCGTCCGGGCTCGGCCCGCGCGGCGGCGGCCGTCAGGGGAGCCGGGCGGCCATACCGCCGCCGGCTCCCCTGACGGGCGCCGCCGCGCCGACTACAGGCCCGCCCGTGCCAGCAGTACCGGCAGGGCCTCCGGCTTCACCTTCTGCACCGAGCGCACCTGGCCCGGTCCCAGTTCCGCACGGCTCACCGGGTCGCGGTACAGCGCCTTCGTCGCCTCGGTGAGCAGGGTGACCGGGACCAGGAAGGGGACGTCGGGGTCCTCGTCGTCCGGGCGGGGCTCCTCGTCGACCTCGGCCACCGCGGCGACCGCCGGCTCGGGCCGCGCGAAGAGGAACCAGAGGCGGTCGCCCGGCCCCATGCGGTTGCGGCGGCCGAGCCAGAGGTCCAGCTCCGGTTCCTCCTCGGCCAGTCGGAGGATCGTCTCCTTGTCGGACGGCTCGCCGTCCAGCGTGTCCCTGCGCGGATCGAGGATGTAGATCCAGTCCGCCATGGATTCCCCTTCGGTCAGGACGCTCGGCCCGCGTGAAGACGCTTCGGTGCAGCGTCTCATCGTGCCAGACACCCGGGGTGCGCGCGTACACGTTTTCGACGCGAAGGTGTCAGGTGCCGGGCTTCAGCGCCCCGTTGCTCAGCCCGTCCCGCGCCAGCGCCGCGATCTGCCGGCTGAGTTCCGCCACCCTGCGCGACCGCTCCTCGAACTCGCGCAGGGCGTGGAAGGCCGCGCCGTACCCGCGTTGCGCGGTGATGTCCATCTGCGGGACGCGGGCGCCCTTGCTGTCGAGCCGGAAGGTGCCGCTGGCGGTGGTGGAGCGCCGGCTGTTGGCGGCGCTGTGCAGGAAGCCCTGGAGGAAGTCCGTGTCGAGCTGGTCGCTGACCGAGACCGGTTCCGGGTCCGCGTGCTCGACCAGTCCGGCCCTGATCAGGTCGGCGACGCTGACGCTGGGCCCGTCCAGGGCGCCGGCGCCCTCGCCTGCCACCAGGGCGGGCAGCAGCTCGGCCAGCCGCCGCACCTGCTCGGTCAGTTCCCGGCGCAGGGTGTCGTACTCGGTCGCGTAGTCGCGGTGGGACTCCTCGACGTGCCGGCTCGGGGTGAGGTCGACCAGGTCGTCGAGCAGGTCGATCTGGGGGACCTCGGTGATCTGCTGGGGGCGCGGCTCCAGGGGGTCGTCCGGGGCGTTGGACGTGAGGTCGACCATGCGGACGACGGTGGCCGCGTCGTCCGGGGTCCGCGGGCGGCGCAGGTGCCACAGGTGCACGGGGAGGGAGTGCGCGGCGGCCGTGCCCGGCGGCAGCGCGGTGACCTGGGTGAGGATGCCCCGGCGGACCAGCTCGGCCCGGATGCGGCGGCCGGCCTTGCGGTAGGCCACCGAGGCGGGCATGACCATGATGACCCGGCCGCCGGGCGCGGTGTGCGCGTAGGCGTGCTGGAGCCAGGCGAGTTCGCCCTCCGCGCGGGAGGGGGTGCCGAGCTCCCAGCGGGGATCGAGGAGGAGCTCCTCCCGCCCCCAGTCGGTGTCGCTGACCGGCGGATCGCAGACGACGAGGTCGGCCTTGAGGTCGGGCCAGCGGTCCGCGCGCAGGGAGTCGCCCCGCTCGATCCCGGTGCGGGGGGGTCCGGCGAGGTCGGCGCGCGCCTGCGCGAACCGCGCGCTGCGGACGTCGACCTCCTGACCGCACCGCCTGGCGCCCCGCCCGGCGCCGACGGTGAGCAGGAGGGTGCCGATCCCGCAGGCGGGGTCGAACAGCACCGCGTCGGCCGCCACGTCGCCCACGAAGTGCCGGACGGCGCGGACCACCCGGGGCGAGGTCACCTGGTCCGAACCCGCTCGCCGCACCGACTCCGTGAAACGCCCGGCGAGGCCGTCCACCACGTCCGCGGCGGAGCCGCCGTCCGCCATCCGGCGGGCGAGCCGGACCGCCCGGTCGGGCAGCTCGGCCGGCGCCTTCCTCCGCGGGGCGGCGAGGGCCTGCGCGACGTCCGCGAGACCGCCGAGGATGTCGTCGCCGTAGGCTCCCCGCAGCACCTGCCACAGCTGGACCTCGTCGGTGACGTCCTGCCCCTTGCTCTGCTTGTCCAGCCAGGCCTGGACCTCGGCCAGGTCGAAGAGGGGGCTGTTGGCGCCGCCGCCGACCGGCGTCGGGAAATCGTCGTAGCGCCGCCGCCAGTTCGACACGGCGGCACGGGTGACTCCCGCGATACGGGCGATCTCGGAGCCGGTGACCGACGGGTTCGTCGGCATGGCCGGGGTCTCTGGCATACCGCCTACGGTACACAGCGTCCCTGGCACGTTTCAACGAAAGATGGCCGTTGACGACGTCAACAATGAACCGCTCCGTCCGTCGTCTCCGCGATCGTCCTGCGCCGGGGGCGTTGTCAGTGGCTGCCGATAGCTTGATCCCGTTGCGCCGCTCTGGCGTTGACGTCCCCTTTCGCATGCATGGGAGTGGTGTGTTGTCGGTCCGGGAGAAGTCGAGCACGGCACGGGTGGTGCCGTCCGCGCGGCCGCGCAAGCTCGCCAAGGTGCCGTTCGTGGAGCTGGCCGACGGACGGTTGCAGGGCGTGGTGTCCAGCGGGTCGGACATCGGGCGGGTGTACGTGTCGTCGGTCGAGGCGGGGACGTACGCGTTCGCCTGCAGCACCAACAACAACCGGCCGTGCGGCGGTGCGCGGGGGTGGTTCTGCAACCACATACGGGCGCTCGTCCTCGAGGCCGTGCTGCAGTACGGCGCCGACCGGGTGACCCGGTACCTGAAGGTCGAGGTCGGCGGGGAGGCGCCCGACGGGGACGACGTCGTCGACGCGATGACCGCCACGCGGCCGGTGAACGGCGACGGTTCGGCGGCGGCGCAGGTGTTCAGCCGGTTCCTGCGGCACCTCGCCTATCTCGAACTCGCTCCCACCACCGTTGCGTTGCCCGAGATGCAGTGGTTCCCGACGACGAGGGCGGTGGCGTGATGCGTGCCGACCTGCTGAACGACCCCGTCGACGGACTCGACGAGGCCCTCGCGGCCGTGGACGGGTTCGACGGGGTCCTCGTGGACGGCCTGCTCCGTCCGGGGCCCGCCCAGGCCGCCGGGCTGGCCGGGCTGGCCGACGCCGTCGCCGGGTCGCCGCTGGCCGGGCGGGTCGCCGAGGCGGCCGGGAAGACGGCCGCGGGGGCGGGCGGCGAGGACCACTTCGTGGCGCTCGCCGCCGCGCGCACCGCGCTGCTCGGCTCCGTGCACGACGCGCTCGTCGCGCGGATCGGGGAGGCCGTCGGACGGCCGCCGGCCGGGGAGAGCGGCGCCGCCGCGGCCACCGGGGCGGACCACGCGGCCAATCTGCACGCCGCCGCCCGGAGTTGGCTGTGCGATCTGGCGCGGGCCGGGTGGCGCGGCATCGACCACGAACTGGTCGCCGGGGCCGCGCCCGTGGTGTCCGCCATGCTGCCCGACCCGGCGCTGCGCCGCCTGGCCGCGCTGCTCGACGGCTTCGCCGCCGAACTCGCCGCCTCCTGCCCCGGGGCCTCCCTGGAGCGCGTTCCCGTGCGGCGGTGGGCCGACCTGTGGTCGCGGGCCGTGCTGCTGACCCTGCCCGGCGCGGCCTCCGCCCCGGCGGTCGGCGAGGCGACCGGGCGTCTGCTGCCGCTCGGTGTGGACGTGCAGGAGCACGCCACCGCCGTACAGGCGCAGGTGCACGCGGTGTTCGAGCCGGCGGACGGCGGCGCGCCGCGGCTGGTACGGGCCTCGGCGTCCGCTCCGAAGCCCGACACCGTCCTCGGGGCGGGACTGTGGCAGCTGCTCCGGCCGCACCTGTCCCTGCTGGCCGCCGTGGGCGAGGGGCGTGCCGTGGACCTCGACGCGATGCCCGTCACCGGTGAGGGCGATCTGCTCTGGGACGACGCCCGGGCCCGTGCGGGCGAGCCCGCCGAGGTCTTCGCCACCGCGCGGGTGGCGCTGCCCGCCGCCGCCTTCCCGACCGCCCCGCTCGACCGGCATCCGGCGCGGATCGCCGTGCCCGTCCTGCTGGAGGGGTACGCCGTGGAGGAGGACGGGGGCGCGGTGGTGTTCCAGGTCGCCGGGCAGCGCCTCGTCGTCGACACCGACCGGGTGCCGGCCGCCGGTCCGCTCACCCCGGAGGCCGTCGCCTCGTCCGGTGCGTGCGTCGGACTGCTGCGCTGGGACGCCGGGGAGTTCCTGCTCCAGCCGCTCGCCGTGGAGCGGACGGTGCGGAAGAGGACCGTCGCCGTCCACGCCGGGGCCTGGGCCGGGGGCACGACGGACAAGGCCGGTGTGCGCGCCGAGAAGGCCGCCACCGACGCCGTGAAGGTGTTGCGCGAGCGCGCGGGAAAGCTGCTGCGGAAATGAGCGAACCGACCCTTGCGGGCCCCCCGGCGCCCGACTCCGACGAGAACCGGCGGCAGGTGCTGTACTGGCGCCTGCTGGCCCGCCTCTTCGACCCCGAGGAACAGGCCGGCCTGGAATCGGCGAGCCTCGCCGTGGTCGAGGACGTCGGTCTGCCCGCCGCGCTGCTGGATCCGGGGGCGTCCGTCGACTCGGTCGTGCAGCGGCACCCGGAGCTGGCCGCCGAGTTCGACGGGCTGATGACGCCCGAGCCGGACGAGGACGGGGCGCGCGACCGGGCCGCCGAGGTGCGGCGCGCGGCGCTCGCCTCGAAGGTGCTGCTGAACGTCTTCGCCTCCGGCTCCGGCGCCGTCACCGCCGAGCAGCTGGCGCGCTGGCAGACGGACGCGGGCTGGCTGGAGCGGGCGCTGGGCTGCCGGCCCGGCGAGCTGCGCGGCGGGCGCCCCACGGGAGCCGGAAGAGGGGTCGGCCCGACCGGCACCGGTCACGGCGGCCCCATGCCCGACCTCGGCCGTCTGATCCCCGGGATCGGACCGGAGCTGGGCTCCATCGAGGCCGGCCTCGTCCGGCGCATGCGGCTGCGCGAGGTGCTCGCCGATCCGGCGCTGGCCTCCCGGCTGACGCCGAGCATGTCGCTGATCGAGCAGTTGCTGCGCGACAAGGACAACCTCTCCGGTGTCGCCCTCGCCAACGCCAAGGCGCTGATCCGGCGTTACGTCGACGAGGTCACCGAAGTGCTGCGCACCCAGGTGGAGAAGGCCACGGTCGGCGAGCTCGACCGGTCCGTCCCGCCCAAGCGCGTCTACCGCAACCTCGACCTCGACCGCACCATCTGGAAGAACCTCACCAACTGGGACCCGGAGGAGGAGCGGCTCTACGTCGACCGGCTCTACTACCGGCACACCAGCCGCAAGACGACGCCGCAGCGGCTGATCGTGGTCGTGGACCAGTCGGGCTCCATGGTCGACTCGATGGTCAACTGCACCATCCTGGCGTCCATCTTCGCCGGGCTGCCGAAGGTGGACGTCCACCTGATCGCGTACGACACGCAGGCGCTGGACCTCACGCCCTGGGCGCACGACCCGTTCGAGACGCTGCTGCGGACCAAGCTCGGCGGCGGCACCGACGGCACGGTCGCCATGGCGCTCGCCCGGCCGAAGATCGCCGAACCGCGCAACACCGTCGTGGTGTGGATCTCCGACTTCTACGAATGGCGCACCGACGAGCTGTTCGAGAGCATGGCCGCCGTCCACCGTTCGGGGGCGAAGTTCATCCCGGTGGGTTCGGTGACCAGCTCCGGGCGCGGCAGCGTCAACCCGTGGTTCCGGGAGAAGTTCAAGGACCTCGGCACGCCGGTGATCTCCGGCCACATCAAGAAGCTCGTGCACGAACTCAAGACGTTCCTCACCTGATCACCGGACGCACCCTCGCCGTGATCACCACCGTACGGAAAGGCCTTCCCCTCATGTCCGACCTGCTGCGCGCCCCCGCCGAGATCAAGTACGCCGAGGAGCTCGACTGGCTGGAGTCGATCGACGACAACCCCAAGCCGTTCTCGTGGCGGCTGTCCCCGAAGATGGTCCGGCTGTTCATCCTCGGTTCCGAGCGGGCCGACGGACTGGACCGGGAGGTGGCGCAGAAGTGGTTCGGCGACCGCAGCTTCGTGGAGCGGTCCATCGTCACGCTCGCCTCCGACCGCGGCCTGCTGCTCATCGGCGACCCCGGCACGGGCAAGAGCTGGCTGGCCGAGCTGCTGTCCGCGGCGATCTGCCGCAACTCCACGCTGGTGGTGCAGGGCACGGCCGGCACCACCGAGGACCACATCAAGTACTCGTGGAACGTGTCGATGGTCATCGCCAAGGGCCAGTCGCGGGAGTCGATGATCCCCTCGCCGATCATGACCGCGATGGAGGCCGGCGCCATCGGCCGCTTCGAGGAGCTGACCCGGTCCACGAGCGACGTCCAGGACGCGCTGATCTCGATCCTCTCCGAGAAGTACATCTCCGTCCCCGAGCTGGAGAGCGGCGGCGGTGACGACAACATCGTCTTCGCCAAGCCCGGCTTCTCGATCATCGCCACGGCCAACAGCCGCGACCGGGGCGTCAACGACCTCTCCTCCGCGCTCAAGCGCCGCTTCAACTTCGTGCGCATCCCGGTGGTGACGAACAAGAAGAGCGAGGCGGAGATCGTCCGCTTCCGCACCGAGGAGCTGCTGCGCCGGCACTCGATCGACCTGGACGTGCCGCCCACCCTGCTGGACGTGCTGCTGCAGAGCTTCGCCGACCTGCGCGCCTCCGCCGCGGCGGCCGGCAGCGACGACGAGAAGCTGGAGTCGGCGCTGTCGACGGCCGAGCAGATCGGCGTGCTGGAGGACGCCGTGCTGCACGGCAACTTCTTCGGCGAGCGCACCCTGACCGCCCGCGCCCTCGCCTCCTCGCTGGTCGGCTCGCTCACCCGGCGCGAGCCCGAGGACCTGGCCATCCTCAACAAGTACCTGCACGGTGTCGTCGAGCCGCGCAGCAAGGAGGAGGGCGGCTCCTGGCCCGAGTTCCTCGAGGGCGGCCGCGACGCGATCGCCACCCTGTCATGAGCGAGCCTCGGGAGAACACGTCGTTCGCCGCGCTGCGCGGTCAACTGCAGCAGGCGGCGGCCGAGTTCGCGGGCGGCCCGGACGCCCTGGAGGACATCCTGCTCGGCATGGTCGACGACGTCGACCGGGCGGTGCGCGAGCCGCTGGAGATCTTCCCCGTCTGTCACCACTCCCCCGCCTCGGCGCTCGCCATGGCCCGCCGGCTGCGCGAGAAGCAGCCCAAGGTGGTGTACCTGGAGCTGTGCGAGGACATGGCGCCGCTCCTGACCGAGCTGCGCAACTGCCGGCTGCCGGTGGCGGTGCAGGCGTTCGCCGGCGACGTCGACGGCTTCCCGGCCGACTGGGCCCCGCTGTCGGTGGTGGCGCCGGTCACGGAGGCGTCCGCCGAGTACCAGGCGATCGCGTACGCCCTGGACACCCCGGGCGTGGAGCTGGTCCTCGTCGACCGGTCGGCGGACCACGTCTTCCAGTGGGACAGGAGGGACGAGCGGGCGCAGGAGGGGGCCGAACCTCCGGAGGAGGACGGGGCCGCGCTGCACGGTGAGGCCGTCGGCGTCGGGATCGGCGACCTGCGGCCGCGGTTCGCGGAGCTGGAGGAGCACCTGCTGCGCCACGGCAAGGTGCGGCACTGGTCGGAGTGGTGGCACCAGTACGTCGAGGTCCCGCTCGGGGACGGCGACCACGACACCTACCGCCAGGTCATGTTCCTCATCGGCAGCCTGTTCCGGCGGCTCGCCCCCGGCGACGGCTCCCGGCTGCGGGTGGACGAGGACCGCGAGCGGTACATGTGGACCCGGATGCGCGAGCACCTGGCGGCGAGCGGCACGGACCCGGAGGACTGCCTGTACGTGTGCGGGGCGTTCCACGCGGCCAGCCGCGTCGAGGAGTTCGGCGTGCACGGCAGCTCGGACACGTTCACGATCTCCCCGCGCACCGCCACCACCTGGCAGTACGGGCTGATCCCGTCCAGCCACGCGGCGATCGAGGCGCAGTTCGGCCTCGCCGCGGGCTCGGTGTCGATCGCGGCGACGGAGTGGGCGAAGGGCCTGAAGCGGACCCGGGTGAAGCCGTACGTGCTCCAGGGGCAGGCCGGGAAGAGGAAGCCCGCGGGCAAGCAGACGGCCGTCGTCCCGGCTCACCCGTCCGGGGCCGCCGCGGACAAGCTGTCCGGCTTCCTGCGCAGGCCCCCCGTGCTCGACGGACTCGACGAGGCCGAACTGCTCGGCTGGTCGGTGGAGATCGTGCGCGCGGCCCGACGCAACGGCTACCTCGCCTCCACCGCCGACGCCATCGCCGTCTTCGAGACGTCGATCCTGCTCGCCGGAATGCGCGACCGGGCCAAGCCGACGCCGTACGACTTCCAGGACGCGGCGGTCACCTGCATCGAGAAGGACGGCGTCCCGGGACGGCGGGACGTGCGGCGGCTCGTCGAGATCATGATGGGCGGCGACCGGATCGGCCGGGTCGGGTACGACTCGCTGCCGCCGCTCGCCCGCGACGTGTACGACCGGCTCGCACCGCTGGAGCTGAAGCTCGAGCAGCGCGGGGTGCGCCGGGCCCTGCTGGACATGGCCTCCCGGCCGGAACTGCGGGCCTGCTCCGACGTGCTGTGGATGCTGCGGCGGCTGATGCCGCAGGGCGCGGCCCGGCCGATCATGGGCGAGCGGCGGCTCGGCGAGCGGTCGATCCAGGAGTCGTGGGACCTGGCGCTCGGGACGCACCAGCGGGCGCTGATCGAGCTGGGCTACGAGGGGGTGAGCCTCGAGCAGGTCCTGGAGCAGCGGCTGCGGCGCGAGGCGTACGGACCGCAGGCCACCACGGCGACGGTGCTGGCGGCGGTCGAGGACACCCTCCTGTACCTGGGCGGCCGCCGGCTCGCCGACGAGCTCGGCACGCACGCGCTGAAGGTGCTCGCCGCCGAGCGGAGTGTCGACGGGGCGCCGGAGGTGCTGCGCCGGGTGCGTGCGCTGCTGGCGTACTACCGCACCAGCGAGCCGGCGTTGCCGGGGTGGATCGAGTCGTTCGTCAAGACCGGTTACGCCCACTACTGCACGCTGCTGCCGACGGCGTTCCGGGACGAGGACGCGACGGTGGGACAGGTCGCGGCGATGCTCGGCTTCCTGTTCTCCATGGAGGGCCTGGCGCTGTCACTGGGCTGCGACCGGAACCAGCTGGAGCTCGCGGTCGCCCAGTCGCACCCCGAGGACCCGGCGAAGACGGCGCTGCTGTGGGCGGCGCAGGTGCAGCTCGGCACCCTGTCCCGGGCCGAGCTGCGGGCGCGGTGCGACGAGCTGCTGGACAACCCGCTGGTGGTGCCCGCCTACCCGCGCTACCTCAGCGGCTTCGTGCACGCGCTGGAGCCCGTGCCGGGGCTGGCGGACGTGGTGGTGGAGGCGGTGTCGAACGCCTTCGGGCGGCTGCCGGACACGGTGCTGCTGCCGTGGCTGCCCCTCCTGATCACCACCCTGCGCTCCGGCGCGGCGGACCTCGCCCCGCTGATGGTCCGTGAGGCCGGGCGGATCTTCCCGGGCCGGCTGGCGGAACTGGACGCGTGGGTGCCGCCGTGGCGGATGCCGCGGACGGATCCGTTCGCCACGGGACCCGCGGTCGCCGCCCGCCCCGGCGCGGCACTGCTCACGGCACACCCGGCGACGTGCGACGCGGTCGCGGAGCTGCTCGGCTGCGACGACGGCTGGACGCGGCCCGACGCCCCCGCCCCCTCGGGCGCGGCGCTGCTGGCCGCGCATCCGGCGGCGTGCGACGCGGTCGCGGGGCTGCTGGGCTGCGACGGCGGGTGGACGCGGTCCGACGCCCCGGCTCCGGCGGGCGCCGTGTTGACGATCCAGCATCCGGCGACGGCCAGAGCCCTGGAGTCCTTGCTGGTCAGGACATGACGGGGCGCGGCCGGGCCCCGGACTGGGCAGGGCCCGGCCGCGCCGGAAGGAGTAGCAGCGGGATCGGCCTGTGCAGGGGGAGCTTCCCCGGCTGGCGTGCACCGCACGCGGAACCCTCAGACGACGGGCCCGGTATCAGTGACTTCCGGCCCGGCAAGGTTCCGGATGAACCGACGCCGGGGCTCGGGAGCGGGGAAGCGCTCGAAGGTTCCCTCAGCGGTCCGGTGAATGCTGTCGATGCCGTAGTGGTGCAGGAACCTGAGTTCATTCGGAGCCAACGGCGCCGGGAAGAGGGCGGAGAGCCGGTCGACCGGCGCGGGCGCGTGATGCGCGTAGTCGAGCAGTTGGGCAAGCGCGGCCCTTACATGGGTTCGCTCGACGCGGCTCTTGGCCTCGATCAGTTCGCGGCCATCGGGACCATCGAGGTACAGATCGCAGATTCCGGCGGCCGTAGCGAAACGCTTGGCCCGCGCTTCTGTCAGCGAGGCACAGTAGGCGTGCACCAATTCCGCTTCGATTCGGTCGAACAGGAGTCGGCGTGCGGACTGCTCCACCGTGACGGTGCGCGTGTGCTGCTGTTCCACCTGCATCATGCGCACCTTGCCGGGCGGGATTGCACCGGCCTGTTCGAGTGCGGTACGCGTGGTGATGAGCAGTCCGTCGATGCCGGCTGCAGCCTGTTCGCCCGATAGCACCAGCTGACCGGGATATTTGAAGGCGGGCTTGTAACCGAGCAACGCGTTCAGCACGGCGTAAGGCAGTTCAGTCGTCTGGAACTCGCGCAGGCTGTACACCGTGTGCCAGCTCTCGCCACCTTGACCGGGTGGCCACAGCACGTCCGCGAATTCGCGGTTGCGGAAGATCGCTCCGACCTCGCCGATGGCCCGGACATGGTTCTTGCCGGTAAAGAGCACCACGTCCCCGGTGGTGACGGCCGCCATCTTGCTGTCGTGCCCTGGTCTGGCACCCCAGAAGCGGGAGCGTCCTTCCGGGTGGAGGATCAGGAGCTGCCTGCGCTGATCCTCGGTCAAGTAACGGTTGTACCGCTCGTCGGCGAAGGGAACAGTCCGGTCGAGCGTGTCCCTCCAGTGCTGCCGGGACTCCGCACTTCCGTAGGACGGTGATATCAGCAGACGGGGCTCAGACGGCTCCGTCCGTGCGCGGCGTTCGGGCTCGAACTCGTAGCCCGGGGAGGGCGACTCCACGTCGCCGGGGTCGTCGTGTGCCGGCATCGCCTGATGGGCGTTCTCACGAGTGACATCAGCAAGCCCCATTACCTGATCATATGATCACTCTTCGAGTCACGGAAAGGCAGCCGGATCACTCGCCGGAAACCCCTACGAGCGGGCGGCCGATGTTCCGAACATCCCGACGGCCCTCGTGTCGACAGTTGCGAGTGCGCCTTGCCGCCGGCGACCTGGCCGAGTCAGGGCCGGGGAACGACCGTTCCGAGGAACTGATCCCACGCCGTGAGCTCGAACGTCAGCATCACTCCGTCTTTCTCCTTGGAGTCACGTACGTGCACGGCTCCGGGGACGTGCGCAACCTCCACGCAACTGTCACCCTCGGACCCGCTGTAGCTACTCTTGAACCAGTCCAGCTCACTGACGGTGCTCATAGCGCTCCTCGCATCCTCTGCAACAACTCCACCGAGTCCGCCGGGGACAGGGCCTGCGAGCGCATCTTGGCATAGCGCATCTGCATCACACTCACAGCTTCTCGGTCGGAGACGAGCTGCCCGGTCTTCTGCCCTTCCGCGTACCCGAGCCACTGCCGCTCCGGGGTCTCCAGAAGCTGCATCGGCCCGTCCGTGCCCGCATGGTGAGGCTGCCGTAGCGGCATGACCTGCAGCTCCACGTTCCACGGCTCCGTGCAGGTGAGGAGATGACCGAGCAGGTCATGGGTGACCTGCTCGCCGCCCGTGTGCCGCAGCAACACCGACTCCTCGACGATGAAGCTGAACGCGATCGGCGGCTCTCGGCACAGCAGGTCCTGCCGCGCCCGCCGCGCCGCGATCCGCTGCTCCAACTGCTCCTGGGTGGGCGGAGGCGGCACATTGAGCATCACCGCCCGCGTGTACGCCTCGGTCTGGAGCAGCCCGGGCACCACCCGGCACTCGTACGTACACAGGCTGACCGCCACCTCCTCCAACTGCGCCCACTCCCGGAACCAGACCGCCAGGCCACGCTGCCGCCCGACGTGCCGGGCCATGGCCCGCAGCACCCCGAACGCCTCCAGCTCGTCCTCCACCCGCTCGACGAAAGCGACGGTCGGCATCCGCCGCCCCTGCTCGACCGAGGCGACCGAGGCGTGCGAGTAGTTGAGCCGCTCGGCGAGCTGCTCCTGGGTGAGCAGGGCGCGTTCCCGGAACGTTTTCAGGGCCGCGCCGAACGCTCTGAGACTGTCGGACGGCTCGAGTGCGCTGCTGTTCGCCATGGACGACGACCCCCTTGTCACGCTGGTGGCACACCTTGCAGCCGTACAACGACCGGGCGACCGGGCGGGGTCACGGGCAAGGCCCGGCCACGGCCCGTACAGGCCGGCGTGTACGGGCCGCGGAGCCCACCGGACGCGCCCGCCTGGGGCAGTCTGCACGGGACCGGTTCTGGTGGTGGCCGCGCCTCACACGCTGAACAATTACGTCGTCCAGAAGTCCAGCGGGCAGCCCGAACAATGGCTTGAGACGCTGGACGCCAAGGCGTGGGCCACACCGCTGGCCTGTCTGGCCGTCGCCATGGTCGTCGACGCACGCCAGTTGCACCGCGGCAAACGCACCATGCCGGATGTGCTCCTGCCCTCCGAACGGGTCGACGGCGACAGCGTGGGCGCGCTGCTGCGCTACGCCGCCTGGAGGGTCCCGTGGAGTCTGCTCATCACCCTGCGCTATCTGCGGCTGCGCCGCTCCCTGATGTACACCACCGCTGTGACACCCTCGGACGACGCCACAGTGCGACTACGCGAGGCAGCGGTCGGCATCACCTCCCGAATGGGTGCCTCCGACCCCCTGAAGCCCGGCAGAGGGACACACTTCGCGCCTGGTTGAAGCAGGCCCGTCCGTGCGACGCCCGTCGCATATGGCTGTTCCTCACACCCTTCGTCCTCAGTCTGCCGGCGTTGCTGTTCCTCGGTGTCGGCTCCTTCGCCGCGACATCCGGTCTCCAGGAGTTCTTCAGCACCGGCGCGGGACCGAAGATCCTGATGGGCTTCGGTGTCGCCGCCCTCCTCTGGATCGCCTGGCAGTCGTCCGTCCTGCTACCCGCTCGGCGGGCAGTCCCGGCCCAGTCTCCGGGCGAGCCGCTCACCGTCCACCGCTTCCGGCTCGCCACCGCGCTCGGGTCGGGCACAACGGGCGTCTTCTTCCTCCATCGCGGGCTCGGCAGCACGGGTCACGTCCCGCGTCGTGGTGCAGGGGATCAAGAGCTGCACGTTCCGGTACGACGTCCTTGGTGATCTCCGCGGACGCGGCAGTCCACGGGGTGCCGTGCCGAGGCGAGTCGAACGCCCGGGTCCGGCAGGACTCTCGTCCCGACCTGCGGATTCCGGCCCCGTGATCGGCTGCACCACCTGGCGGGACGCCATCCATGGAGGTCTTCGCGTCCTTGGCCGCTCACGCTGTCGCGGTGGACACTTCCTTGTCCGCTTCAGAATTCGAGGCCCTGCCCCTCAGCGCCGTGGCCGACGCGGCGACCGGCAGGCAGGACTTCGAACTACTCGCCGGGCTCCCGGACACGTTCGCCGACGACCGCGACGACGTCGCGGTCAAGGTTTTCCGCTTGTACGTCCATAAGGGCGGCCGGACCAGTCTCCAGCTCTTTCGGTTGGGCACCGAAGTGCGCCACACGCCGACCGCCCTCGCCGCCCGCGAGTCGGTGCCCTCCCCCACGTTCGGAGACATCTTCGGCCGGGCGGACGAGGCCCACCCGCCTCTGTGAGCACACCGGCTCCGATGGCCGCCGGCGACACAGCCTGACGGATGACCTACCACGCAGACTGCCGCCGACAGCCAGCGTGATCACAGCAGCCGGCCGAATGCCTGGTCGGCGTCGGCCACCGCTTCGGGGTGGACGTCGTGGGCGGTGCGGCCGTCGGCGATCTTCCGCCAGTTGGTCCGGGCGAGCACCCGTTGGACCGCGAGTACCTGGGCGGCCAGCAGGCGTGCCCGGATGCCTTCGCCCAGGGCCTCCGCCAGTGCCTCCTCGTCCTCGAGCTGGTACCGCGTGAGCCGTCCTGCCAGGCTTGGTGTGGTGAACACCAGCCGATGGAACGCCACCACCTCGGGATGATCGTTGAGTCCGGTGACGGGGTCGTACCGATCGAGGCCGGCCCGGAAGTGCCGGTGCAGCGCCGTCACCGGCTCGATGCCGGACTTACGGTCGCGTACGACCCGCGCCGCCTCGCCCTGGTGGTCCGCGAACCGGTACAGCACCAGGTCTTCCTTGGTGGGGAAGTACCGGAAGAGAGTCGGCTTGGAGACCTCGGCCGCCGCGGCGATGTCGTTGACCGAGACGCGGTCGAAGCCGCGCTCCAGGAACAGCGAGACGGCCGCGTCACCGATGGCGTCGCGCGTCCGCTCCTTCTTACGGGCCCGCAGTCCCGTCGACTCGCTCATCCGACCACCGTAACATTCGTTACCGAGTTGCTTTTTTAACCAAGTAACGTTTCCATGGATGGCATGGCTCAGACAGACATTCCTCCCGTGCTCGTCACCGGGGCGACGGGCCGGGTCGGCCGCGTCGTCATCGACCAGCTCCTCGACGCGGGCGTACCGGTCCGTGCCCTCACCCGTCGCTCCGAGGCGGCGGCGGCCCTGCCGGCGAAGGTCGAGGTCTTCACCGGCGACCTCGCTGTGCCCGAGTCGCTCGACCCGGCGTTGAGGGGCGCCGGTGCGGTCTTCCTCGTCTGGACCGCCCCGCCTCAGACCGCGGAGGCAGTCGTCGAGCGGCTGGCAGCCCACGTGCGGCGGGTCGTCTTCCTCTCCTCCCCTCATCGGACGCCGCACCCCTTCTTCCAGCAGCCCAATCCCATGGCGGTGCTGCACGCCGACATCGAGCGGCTCATCGCGGCCACCGGACTCGAGTCGACGATCATCCGGCCGGGGATGTTCGCGTCGAACTCGCTGGCCTGGTGGGCGCCCGCGATCCGGGCCGGTGAAGTCGTCCGGTGGCCTTACGGTGCTGCCGAGTCGGCACCGGTCGACGACCGCGACATCGCAGCCGTCGCGGCGCAGACGCTCTATCAGGGCGGATACGTCGGAAGCGACTACGTCCTCACGGGTCCCGAATCGCTGACCCAAGCCGCGCAGGTGGACGTCATCGGTGACGCCCTGGGGCGCCGGATCGCATTCGAGGAGGTGACTCCGGACGAGTTCCGAAGTCTGTGGGAGGGTACGGTGCCCAGCTCGGCCGTCGACATGCTGCTCGCCGCGTGGAGTGCGGCGGCCGGACAGCCCGCGTACGTCACCACCACGGTGGCCGACGTCCTCGGGAGGGCGCCGCGAACGTTCTATCAGTGGGCCGTTGACCACGCCATTGCGTTCACAGAGGGTTCCTGACGTGTTCCCCGGTCTGAGGGGTCCAGGGATTCCGGCCCGGGTCTCCGCATCCGTGTCGAGCCGGTGACCGAGAAGGTCGCCCAGGAGGCCGTCGGCCTCCTCGAGGAAGCCGGCCTCCACGGCCACCAGTGCGCCGTCGACGCGTCACCGCCCGCCGCGGGACGGCCCGGCCGGTCGGACGGGCCGCCGTTTCCGCGGGAGCCCTGTGATCCGGCCGGGCGCGTCGCCCGTTCCCCGTCCCTCAGTGCGGGGCGGGGACCTGCGCGGTGCGCCGTACGCCGACGGCGGCGAGCACGGCGCCCACCACGCACAGCACGCCGGTGACGAGCACGGCACCGTGGACCCCGTTCATGAAGGCCTGGCCGCTGCCCTCGACGACCGCGGCCCTCAGATCGGCGGGCATGTCACCGGAGACCGGGGAGACGCCCATCGCCACCGCGTCCTTGGCCTCCGCCAGGCCCTGCGCCACGGGGGCGGGCACTCCACCGGCGGTCAGTTCGCCCTCAAGCGTCGAGCCGACACGGCTGCTGATCAGCGAGACGAGGACGGAGGTGCCGAGCGCGCCGCCGATCTGCAGCGAGGTGGCCTGCAGACCGCCGGCGACACCGGCGTCCTTGACGGGGGCGTTGCCGACGATGGCGTCGGAGGAGGCCGCCATCACCATGCCGACGCCCAGGCCGAGGGCGATGAACGGCGGCCACAGCGCGCCGTAGGAGGAGTGCGCGTCCCAGGTGAGCATCCAGAAGGACGCGGCGGCCTGGAGGACCATGCCCAGCGGCATCGACAGCCGCGCGCCGAAGCGTTCGGTGAGCGCGGCGCCGATCGGCGAGGCGACGACGGAGGCGAGGCTGAGCGGCAGGGTGCGCACGCCGGCCTCCACGGGGGTGAAGCCGCGGACGTTCTGCAGGTACAGCATCACGAAGAAGATCACGCCGAGCAGGACGAAGAAGTTGACGGCGGTGATGATCGTGCCGATCGTCAGCGCGGGGCTGCGGAACATGCGCATGGGGAGCAGCGGGTGCTCGACGCGCGTCTCGTACCAGCCGAAGGCCAGCAGGATCACGAGGCCCGCGGCGACGGTGCCCAGGGTGCCGGCGGAGGTCCAGCCCCAGGCCTCGCCCTTGACCACGCCGAAGACGACCGCGAGCAGTCCGAGCGCCAGCAGGACGACACCGGGGATGTCGAAGCGGTGGTGACCGGTGGGGTTCTTGCTCTGCGGCAGGACGAGCGCGCTGAACACGAGCGCGACGACGCCGATGGGGGCGTTGATGTAGAAGACCGACTCCCAGTCGACGTGTTCGACGAGCAGGCCGCCGACGATGGGGCCGAGCGCGGTCGACACGGAGGACACCATCGCCCAGATGCCCACGGCCATGCCGAACTTCTTCGGCGGGAAGACCGCCCGCAGCATTCCCAGGGTGTTGGGCATGAGCAGGGCTCCGAAGAAGCCCTGCAGGGCGCGGAAGGCGATGACGCCCTCGATCGAGCCGGCCAGGCCGATCGCCACGGAGGCCGCCGTGAATCCGGCGACACCGATCAGGTAGTACGTGCGCCGGCCGAAGCGGTCGCCCAGCTTGCCGCCGAGGATCAACGCGGCGGCCAGGGCGAGGAGGTAGGAGTTGGTGACCCACTGCAGATCGGCGGTGGACGCGTCGAGGTCACGTCCGATCTCGGGGTTGGCGATGGACACGACGCTGCCGTCGAGCCCGACCATGAACAGGCCGAAGGCGACGGCGATCAGGGTCAGCCACGGATTGCTCCGGCGACCGCGCCGGTCGCCCTCGGGGGCGTCGGCGGACAGGGGTGAGTGATCCACGGCGGTGGAGGACATGAAGGTGATTCCCGGGTGTTGAGAACAGGGGGCGGCGCCCGCCGGGCCGAATCGGCCGGGCGGGTTCCGCGGCGTTGCCGTCAGTGGGCGGGGTGGAGACGCCGCGCGAGGTTGCTCAGAGCGGAGAGGGCCGATCCGATGGCGTCGAGATCCCCGTCGGTGAGGGTGTGCAGCGCCTCGGTGACGTAACCGTGCCTGAGGTCGTCCACCCGGGCCAGGTCCTGCCGCGCCCGTACCGTGAGGTGCAGGTGCGCCACCCGCTTGTCGTGGGCGTCCTGCCGGCGTTCCAGCAGTCCCTGCCGGGTCATCTGGGAGACCAGGGCGCTGACGTTGTTCGGCTTCATCAGCATCACGTCGGCGGCCTCGCGCACGGCGATGCCGTCCCGCTCCGCGACGAGCCGCAGCAGCGCCAGCTGCCCCTCGGGGGGCTTGGGCATCGCGACGTCCTGGGCGAGGCGTCGGTCCACCGCCCGGTTCAGCGTCGGCAGGATCGCCGTCAGCTCACGGGCCACGCGGCTGAGGTCCTGGTCGGACGGGTGGGAACCGGGCATCCCCCCACCTTACTATGTCTCCATACCTATGAACACATGTCTTTCTGCCGGGTGGTCCTAACCGACCCGCTGCATCGCCTTCCGGTGCCGCTCCGTCATCGTGGCCCCGGACTCGCGGCGGGCCATCCTGCGCAGGACGGACGGGGCGAGGAGCAGCCCGGCGACCGCCCAGGCGCCCAGCACGCCCACCGTCTCCAGGTACCGCCAGGACTCACCGACCTCGGCGGCGACCGCCCCGGCCGGCAGCAGCGCGGCCCGCAGACCGAGGCCGAGCCAGTACACGGGGAAGACCTGCCCCACGATCTGCAGCCACCCGGGCAGCTCCGACAGCGGGGAGTAGATCCCGGAGATCACGATCAGCCCCATCACCGGGAGCATCAGCAGCCCGACGGTGCGCGGGTTGTCGACGAGCGAGCCGATGACGGCGCCCACGGGCAGGGTCGCCAGGAGGCCCAGCGGCACCACCCACACCAGGGTCAGCAGCGCTCCGCCGCCCTGCCGGGCCACCCCGTCCACCAGGAACACGCCGACGACGAGGGGGAGCGCCATGGAGACGAGGACCGTGCCCGACACCATGACGACCTTGCCGACCAGGTGGCCGACCATGCCGTGCGGCACGGCCTTGGCCCGCAGCAGCGTGCCGTCCTCGCGCTCGGCCGCGAGGAGCTGCGCCGTGGTCATCACCCCGGTGAACGCGAGCGTCATGCCCACCATGCTCGGCAGCATGAACGCGCCGGCCGAGATGCCCGCGCCCTCCAGCCGCTCGTCCCCCGCCAGGAACAGCGGCACCATGAGCAGGACCGTCCAGAGCACGTACCCGAACACGTCCTGGCCGGAGGTGAAGGTCTGCCGCAGTTCCGTCCGGCCGCGTCGCACCCCCACCGCCGCCGCGTGCCACACCGGACTCATCGCAGTCCCTCCCCGAAGGCGTGTGCCGCCCGCTCGCCGGGGGCGCTCCCCGCCTCCAGCTCCCGCACCATCGTCAGATAGGTGTCCTCCAGGCTCGCCCGGCGCACCTCGAGATCGCCGATCGCCTCGCCGTGCTCCTCGAACAGCAGGCGGACGAACCGGGTGGGTTCGGCCGTCGACTGCTCGAAGGGCCGCCCGTCCCGGGTCCAGCGCACGGTGGCCTCGGCCGACGCCCGCCGGGACAGCTCCTCGGCCGGGCCGTCGGCCACGATCCGGCCGCCGGCCAGGATGAGGATCCGGTCGGCGAGCTTCTCCGCCTCGGCGAGGTCGTGCGTGGTCAGCAGGACGGTGGTGTTCTCGTCCGCGAGCCCGCGCACCAGGCCGTGGAACTCGTTCCTGGCCTCCGGGTCCAGACCGGCCGTCGGCTCGTCCAGGAACAACAGTTCGGGCCTGCCCACGATGCCGACGGCCACGTCGAGACGCCTGCGCTGCCCGCCCGACAGGGTTCCGACCCTCTTGTCCGCCTGTCCGGTCAGTCCCACCGCGGCGATGAGCTCGTCGACGTCCCAGGGCCGCCGGGCCAGGGCGGTGGAGTACGGGACGTAGTACGCGCCGAGGTGGGACAGCAGCTCCCGCACCCGCCACTTGCCGTGGTCGCGCCAGGACTGCAGGACGACGCCCAGGCGTGCGCGCCACCGCTCGTCCCCGCGTGCCGGATCGGCGCCGAGGACGGTCACGTCGCCGGCCGACCGCATCCGGAAGCCCTCCAGGACCTCGATCGTGGTCGTCTTGCCCGCCCCGTTCGGGCCGAGCAGCACCAGGACCTCGCCCCGCCGGGCCGTGAAGTCCACGCCCCGCAGCACCTCTTGGCTGCGGTAGCGCATCCGCAGACCCCGTACGTCGATGACCGTGTCGCTCTCCGGCGGCGGGCCGTCCCCCGCGCCGGACACGACGTGCGCAGGCGCCACCGGTGTCCCCCGTCCCTCTCGTGGTCCGTCCTCCGGGATCCGGGGTCGAAGCGCGCCGGCAACAGCCCTTCGAGCCCTCCCGGACGAACACATTACCGAACGGTTCGGCCGGCACGGCCGGGCGCCGACCCTCGGGGAGGGGGCCCGGGTGCGGCCGCCGCGCTCCGGCCGGCGTCCCCGCGGGCGGCCCGGGAAGCGTCCGCGTGGCGGTCCCGCACGCGGTGCGCGCCGGGTGCGCGTGCGGCAGCCGCCCTCCGGCTCCCCTTCCCGGCGGGCGGCCCACCGGTCCTTCACGCGCCGCGGGGGCGGGCCGGAGGGACTTCACCGCTTCCGGTCCCCCAGGGCCGCGGCGACGGTCAGCGCGGTGCCGGCGAGGAGCGGCAGCAGCATCGCGGCGAACAGCCACCCGGGCACGTCCGGGTCGGGCGCGGAACGCCACAGGATGCCGCAGCCCATGAGCAGGGAGACGCCGATGCACGTGTTGAGCAGCAGCAGGGCCCGAGCGGTCCGGCGTGCCGAGGCACGGCTGCCGGGCCTGTTGAGCACGGACGGGGCCGGCCCGGCGGCGAACGACGGCCGGTCCGTGCCCGGCAGTTCGTCGCGCGGCGTCATGCGCAGGGCCAGCTCGGCGCTGCCGGTCATCAGCACCGTCAGGCCCGCGTACACGAAGACCAGGACGAACGCGCTGCCGATCGACCGGTCCGTCCAGGCGTCCACTCCGTCGACACCGATGTGCTTCGGTATCCGCTCCGGCAGGTGGGAGTAGCGGAGCGCGCCCCAGACGCCCATGGCGGCGAGGAGGGCGACGTTGGGGAGCAACCAGAGCCGGACGGCGGGGGAAAGCACCATGCCGTCGATCATCCGACGGAACGCGGGCGCATCGGAAGCGTTCGCACGCATCCGCGTCGCGCGGACCCGCCGCCCGTGGACGGCCCCGCCTCGCGCCCGGCCGGGCAGCGGCCTGACCTCTCGTCAGTGCCCTGTGGGAGCGCTCCCGGATCCGAAGACCCCGCCCGGAGTCATCCGTGCGGCAGGGGGCACACGTCATGCCGGAACCGGAGGCCCTCTCGCCGGACCGTGCGGGAGACGACGGGGCACGCCGGGAACCGGCCCGGCAGATCTCGAAGCCGCGGTGTTTGAAAGCGGGCCGACGGTAAAGACGATGCACTAACAGAAACTTTATACGACGAGGTAGGAGACCTGTCATGGGAATCATCGCTTGGATCCTCATCGGCCTGCTCGCGGGCTTCATCGCCAAGGCCCTGATGCCGGGCAAGGACCCCGGCGGCGTCGTCATCACCATGCTCATCGGCATCGCGGGCGGCCTCCTCGGCGGCTGGCTCGGCAAGGTGATCTTCGGTGTCGACTCCATCGACGGCTTCTTCGACCTGTCCACCTGGATCGCCGCCATCGTCGGCTCCGTCATCCTGCTCGCCCTCTACCGCATGGTCACCGGCAACCGCCACTCCCACCGCCACGCCTGATCCGGCGTCCGCACCGCACGGAACGGCCCCTCGTCGCACGCGACGAGGGGCCGTTCCCCTTCCGCGGCGCCCGCCCCACCGAACCGGCCGGTCCGGCGTCGTCTCGCCCGTCCCTTCGGACGTCCGGGCCGCGGCGGTGAGCCGTCCTCGGCCAAGTCCTCCCCCGGTCGTCGCCCGCACCGTCGAACCGGTCGGCGGCCGTGCGCGGGGCCCTCCCCCGCGGACGCGCGGCCGAAGCGGAACTGACAGGGTGAACGCATGCACCTGTACGAAGAACGTCTCGGTGTGCCGAGGACGTGGTACGGGCTTGCCGTCCTGCCGGGTGTGATGGCCGCCCTGGTCCTGCTGCCCTTCGGGCCCGTGGTCGCCGTCGGCGCGCTCGCCACGGTGGTGGTCCCGACCGCGCTGGGGCTGTACGCCTACGGCGCCTCCCGCATCACGGTGACGGACGGTCACCTCACGGCGGGCTCGAGGCGCCTCCCCCTCGCCTCGCTCGGCCTGGCGGAGATCCTGGACGCCGAGGAGGCGTTCCTCTGGCGCACCCGACGGGCCGACGTGCGGGCCGTGATGCTGCTGCGCAGCTACGTCCCGACGGCTCCGCGCATCGAGACCGACCACCCGGACTGCCCGGCGCCCTGCCTCTGCCTCTCCACCCGCCGGCCGACCACCCTCCTGGCGGTGCCGGCCTTCGCCCGCCGCTGACCGACGCCGACCGCCGGGCGGCCGCTCCCGTCCGGACGAGGGCGGCCGCCGGCCCCACCGGCCCCGTGCCCGGCCCCGAGCCGGTCGTCGGGAACGAGGACCGGTACGGCCGGGACCCGAGGGGACGGAGCGGCCCGGGGTACCCGTCCGTCGACACGAACCGGAGTGACCGGTCCTTCACCGGTCTGCCCGGCGCGGTCCTGCCCGGCGCCGGGTCACGTCCGACCGGGTGCGCAGGCGCGGGGCCGGCCCGACGGCGGCCGGCCCGGCCCGGCCGAGGAGCGGATCACCGGCTGCGGCCTGTCCGCCCGCGCCCACCGGTGCTGTCAGGCCGCCCGCCGTGTCCGTTGCCCGTGGCCGCGGATGATCTCCGCGTACCGGTGGCCGGAGCCCTTGACGGTGCGGGCCTGGGTGGCGTAGTCGACGTGGACGAGGCCGAAGCGCTTGTCGTAGCCGTAGGCCCACTCGAAGTTGTCCAGCAGGGACCAGGCGAAGTAGCCGGCCAGCGGGGCGCCCTTGCGGGCCGCGGACGCGCAGGCGGCCAGGTGCCGGGTGAGGTAGTCCTGGCGCTCCGGGTCGTCGATGGTGCCGTCGGGGCGGACGACGTCCGGGAAGGCGGAGCCGTTCTCGGTGACGTAGAGCCTGCGGGCGCCGTACTCGTTCGTCAGGCGCAGCAGCAGGGTCTCGATGCCGCTCGCGTCGATCTCCCAGTCCATGCCGGTGCGCGGCACGCCGTCCCGGCGCACGAACGCGGCGCGGGGCGCCGGGCCGCCGGGGTCGTCGGCCACCACCTGCGGGAAGTAGTAGTTCAGGCCGAGCCAGTCGAGCGGGGCCGCGATGGTCTCCAGGTCGCCCTGCTTCTCCGGGAGTTCGACGCCGTAGACCTCGCGCATGTCCTCCGGGAAGCCGCGGCCGTGCACCGGGTCGAGCCACCAGCGGTTGGTGTGGCCGTCCATGCGGACGGCGGCGGCCCGGTCCTCGGGGCGGTCGCTCGCGGCGTGGACGGTGGAGAGGTTGTTGACGATGCCGACCTGGGCGTCGGGGGCCGCGGCGCGGATCGCGCGGGCGGCCAGGCCGTGGCCGAGCAGGAGGTGGTAGGAGGCGCGGACCGCTGCCGTCAGGTCCGTCCAGCCCGGGGCCATCGTGCCCTCCAGGTGGCCGATCCAGGCCGAGCAGAGGGGCTCGTTGAGGGTCGCCCAGTGGGTGACGCGGTCGCCGAGGCGTTCGGCGACGGCGGAGGCGTACGCGGCGAGGTGCTCGGCGGTGTCGCGCTCGGGCCAGCCGCCGCGGTCCTGGAGGGTCTGCGGCAGGTCCCAGTGGTAGAGGGTGACCGACGGGGTGATGCCGGCCTCGAGCAGGCCGTCGACCAGTCGGTCGTAGAAGGCCAGGCCCTCGGCGTTCACCGGGCCGTCGCCGCCCGGCACCACGCGCGGCCAGGCGACGGACAGCCGGTAGGCGTTGGTGCCGAGGCGGCGCATCAGGCCGATGTCCTCGCGCCAGCGGTGGTAGTGGTCGCAGGCGACGTCACCGTGGTCGCCGCCCGCGATCGTGCCGGGGGTGTGCGAGAAGGTGTCCCAGATCGACGGGGAACGGCCGTCCTCCGCCACGGCCCCCTCGATCTGGTACGCCGAGGTGGCCGTGCCCCACAGGAAGTCGTCGGGGAGGGCGGCGTAGTCGATGGTCACGGAAGTCCTTTCGGGATCGGGGAAGCCGACGGTCACTTGACGGCTCCCGCCGTCAGGCCGGCGACGAGGTAGCGCTGCAGCAGCAGGAAGCCGGCGACCACGGGCACGCTCACCACGAGCGAGGCGGCCATGATCTGGTTCCAGTACACGTCGTTGAGGGTGGAGTAGCCCTGGAGGCCGACGGCGAGGGTGCGGGTGGTGTCGTTGGTCATCACGGACGCGAAGAGGACCTCGCCCCAGGCGGTCATGAAGGCGTAGACGGCGACCGCGACGATGCCGGGGACGGCCGCCGGGACGACGACCCGGAACAGCGCGCCGAGCGGGCCGCAGCCGTCCACCGTCGCCGCCTCGTCCAGGTCGCGCGGGACCGAGTCGAAGTAGCCGATCAGCATCCAGATGGAGAAGGGCAGGGAGAAGGTCAGGTACGTGAGGATCAGGCCGCCGCGCGAGCCGAACAGGGCGATGCCGGTGGCGTTGCCGATGTTGACGTAGATGAGGAACAGCGGGAGGAGGAAGAGGATGCCGGGGAACATCTGCGTCGACAGCACGGTCACCGTGAAGACGCGCTTGCCGCGGAAGGAGTAGCGGCTGACGGCGTACGCGGAGAACACCGCGATCACCACCGAGCAGACGGTCGCCGCGCCCGCCACGATCAGCGAGTTCACGAAGTAGCGGCCGAGCGGGACCGTGGACCAGATGTCGATGTACGGGCGGATCGTCAGCTCGGTCGGCAGCCAGCGGAACTCGCCGGTGACGTCGGCCAGCGGCTTCAGCGAGCTGGAGACCATCACGTGGACCGGGAGCAGCACGAAGCCGGTGAGCAGGGTCAGGAAGACCCGCCGGGACCAGAGGAACGAGCGGGGCGGGGCCATCGGGGACCGGGGCAGGCTCATGGGGCGGTCCTCCGTCCGCGTGAGGTGAGGGCGAGGTGGACGCCCGTGACGGCGAGCAGGAAGAGCAGGAGCAGGACCGACATCGCGGCGCCTGTGCCGAAGTTCCAGGTGACGAAGGACGCCTGGTAGATGTGGACGGAGATGAGGTCCGCGGCCTCGGGAGCGGTCTTGCCGAACATGACGTACGGGGTGTTGAAGTCGTTGAACGTCCACAGGAACAGGACCAGGACCAGGACCTGGTTGACGGGGCGGAGCGACGGCAGGGTGATGCGGCGGATCTGCTGGAGCATGCCGGCGCCGTCGAGGGCGGCGGCCTCGTACAGCTCGCGCGGGATGTTCTGCAGGCCGGCCATCACGATGAGGAAGGCGAACGGCCAGCCCTTCCACACCGAGACGATCAGCAGCGCGACGAAGCTGTTGTCGCCGATCAGCCAGAACGACGGCTCGTCGGTGAGGCCGAGCTGGTCGTGCAGGACGTGGTTCACCAGGCCGTTGTCGTGCTGGAACATGAACACCCAGGTGATGACGGCCGCGTAGACCGGCAGGGCGTACGGCACCAGGAACAGGGCGCGCAGCAGGCCTCGGCCGCGGAAGGCGTCCTGCATGAAGACCGCGGCGGCCGTGCCGATCAGCCAGCACAGGCCGACGGACAGCAGGGTGAAGGCGACGGTGACGAGGAACGAGTGGAGCAGGGCCTTGCCGACGGGGGCGTCGAAGTCCACCGACACCGCGTAGTTGTCGAGGCCGGCCCAGGGGGCGGCGCCCCAGTCGCGGAGGGAGAACTGGGTGAGTTCCTTGAGGCTCATCACGGTGCCGATGACCATCGGCACCAGGTGGACGAGGAGTTCGAGGAGCAGCGCGGGCAGCAGGAGCAGGTAGGGCAGTCCGATGCGGCGGATCCGCCCGGTGCGGCGGCGGGGGCCGCGCGCCGCACCGGGGGAGCCCTTGCGCACGGCGGCCTCGGCCGCGGGAGCGGTGGCGGTCATGGCGGTGTCGGGTCTCACTTCTCGGGCATCTGCTGCTGCGCCTTGGCGAGCGCGGCCTTCACCGAGCCGGTGGTCACCTCGCGTCCGGCGGCGGCGTCGGCGAACAGTTCCTTGACGGCCGTGCCGACGGCGGTCTCGAACTGCGACTCGTCGGGCACCTGCGGCAGGGCGACGGCGCTCTTGGCGAGGGTGTCCTTCAGTACGGCGTTGGCGGGGGTGCTGAAGGCGGGGTCCTCCTGGGCGGCCTTGACCGGCGGGATGGAGCTGTACGCCGTGTTGAGGATCTTCTGCTCGGCGTCGCTGGTCATGAACTTCACGAACTCCACGGCGCCGTCGAGGTTGTCGGTGTTCCTGAAGACGGCGAGGTTGATGCCGGCGACCATGGAGTTGACCTGCTTGCCGGATCCGGGTGTGCCGGACCGCACCGGTACGGGGGCGATGCCGTAGGCGTCCTCGCTCATGCCCTGGGACGTGAGGTTGGCGGAGGCGGACTGCCACAGCAGCATGCCGGTCTTTCCCTTGGCGAAGTCGCTGACCGACTGGTTCTGGGCGTACTCGGCGTTGCCCGGGGCGATGATCCCGTCCTTCGCCATGAGGTCGACGTACTGCTTGACCGCGGCGACCGCTCCGTCATTGGTGAAATCGGCCCTGCCGTCGGCGGTGAAGAAGTCGGCGCCGTGCTGCTGGGCGAAGACGAAGGCGTGGTGGACGTTCTCGGAGGGGTTCGAGCCCTCCACTCCCATCCCCCAGGTGCCGTCCCCGGACAGCTTCTTGCCGGCGTCGACCAGCTCGTCCCAGGTGGCGGGTGGGGCGTCGATGCCGGCGTCGGCGAACATCCGCTTGTTGTAGTAGAGGGCGTAGGCCATGGAGTACAGGGGGACGGCGGCCGGGTCCTGGCCCTCGGCGCCGGTGGAGCCGAGCGCGGAGTCGACGAAGCGGTCCTTGCCGCCGATCCTGTCGAACTGCTCGTCGTCCCACGGCAGGAGGCCGCCGGTCGCCTGGAGCGAGGCGGACCAGGTGTTGCCGATGTTGAGCACGTCCGGGCCCTGGCCGGAGGTGGTGGCGGTCAGGATCCGGTTGAGCAGGTCGGACCAGGGCACCACCTCCAGCTTCACCTTGATGCCGGTCTCCCTCTCGAACTTGTCGAGCTCGGGCTGGAGGACCTTCTTGTCGGCCTCGATGCCGGCGCCCTGGTTGGAGGCCCAGTAGGTGAGCTCCTTCGGCGAGTCGTCGGACCCGCCGCCGGTGCCCGATCCGCCTCCGCAGGCCGAGGCGGCGAGCGCGAGAGACAGGATGACGGCGCCGGTGGCCGCGGCTCGGATTCTGCGCATGGCTCCTGATGTCCCTTTCCGGGTGCGTGGGGCGGTGCCTCGGTGCGGAGAAAGCGCCTCACGGCTTAATTTAGGACGTGAGTTAAACCGCCGCGAGGCGGGACGTCAAGGGTTCGGACGGACTCACCCGACTCTTGCCGCACCCCTTGACTCATCCGTTCCGTGGATGAACCATTCAGCGGCGAGAGAGCGCTCCCAGCACCCCACGCCGTTCACTTCCCGAACCAGGAGAGCCGCCCCATGACGTCCGACTCCCCGTCGTCCACCCGGCCACCGGCCATCGGTCGCCGCACCGTGCTCGGCGCCGCGGCCGCCGCACCGGCCCTGGCCGCACTGCCCTCGGCGGCCTCCGCCGCGCCGGCCGCGAAGCGCGGGAAACCGCACCGGCTGAAGGGCGGGGGCGATCTCGGCCCCAACGTGATCGTCTTCGACCCGTCCACGCCGGGCATCCAGGCCAGGCTCGACGAGGTGTTCGCCCGGCAGGAGTCGGCCCAGTTCGGCACCGGCCGCTACCAACTGCTGTTCAAGCCGGGCACGTACCACGGGCTCAACGCGCAGATCGGCTTCTACACCTCCGTCTCCGGGCTCGGCCTCTCCCCCGACGACACCACCATCAACGGTGACGTGACGGTCGACGCCGGCTGGTTCGACGGCAACGCCACGCAGAACTTCTGGCGTTCGGCGGAGAACCTGGCGCTCGTCCCGGTCAGCGGCACCAACCGGTGGGCGGTCGCACAGGCGGCGCCGTTCCGCCGGATGCACGTGCGCGGCGGGCTCGACCTCGCCCCGTCCGGCTACGGCTGGGCGAGCGGCGGCTACATCGCCGACAGCCGTGTCGACGGCACGGTCGGACCGTACTCGCAGCAGCAGTGGTACACCCGGGACAGCTCGGTCGGCGGCTGGACCAACGCCGTCTGGAACATGGTGTTCTCCGGTGTCGAGGGCGCCCCCGCGCAGAGCTTCCCGGACCCGCCGTACACCACGCTCGCCACGACGCCGCTCTCCCGCGAGAAGCCCTTCCTGTACCTCGACGGCGACCGCTACCGCGTCTTCCTGCCGGCCCTGCGGAGGAACGCGCGGGGCGTCACCTGGGGCAGCGGCACCCCGCGCGGCACCTCCCTGCCGCTGGAGCGCTTCTACGTCGCCAGGCCGGGCGACTCGGCGGCCACCCTCAACCGGGCGCTCGACCAGGGCCTCCACCTGCTGCTCACACCGGGCGTCTACCACGTCGACCAGCCGGTCCGGGTGAACCGCGCGGGCACGGTCGTCCTCGGCCTCGGCTACGCCACCCTGATCCCCGACAACGGCGTCACCGCCCTGAAGGTCGCCGACGTCGACGGCGTACGCCTCGCGGGCTTCCTGATCGACGCCGGTCCGGTCAACTCCCCCACCCTGCTGGAGGTCGGCCCGGACCGGGCGCGCCGGGACCACTCCGCGGACCCCATCACCGTGCAGGACGTCTTCATCCGCATCGGCGGTGCGGGGCCCGGCAGGGCGACCACCAGCATGGTGATCAACGCCCGGAACACCATCGTCGACCACACCTGGGTGTGGCGCGCCGACCACGGCGAGGGCGTCGGCTGGGAGACCAACCGCTGCGACTACGGCGTCGTCGTCAACGGCCACGACGTGCTCGCCACCGGCCTGTTCGTCGAGCACTTCAACAAGTACGACGTGCAGTGGAACGGCGAGCGCGGCCGCACGGTCTTCTTCCAGAACGAGAAGGCGTACGACGCCCCCGACCAGGCCGCGATCCAGAACGGCCCGATCAAGGGCTACGCGGCCTACAAGGTCGGCGACCGGGTCACCACCCACGAGGGCTGGGGCATGGGCAGCTACTGCTACTACAACGTGAACCCGGACATCGTCCAGCACCACGGCTTCGCCGCCCCGGTCCGTCCCGGCGTGCGCTTCCACAACCTGCTGGTGGTGTCGCTGAGCGGGCACGGCCAGTACGAGTGCGTCATCAACGACACCGGGGCCCCGACCTCGGGCAGCGACACCGTGCCGTCCAAGGTGGTGTCCTACCCCTGACCCTCCGCACGGGCGCGCCCCTGACCGACGCCGGCGGTCGGGGGCGTGCCCGTACGGCGGCGGTGGCGGCCCCTTCCCGGCTCCGGCCGTGGAAGGGGCCGCCGTTCACGCCCCACCGCTCACCGGGCGGGCGCGGCGGCCGGTGCGGGGGCGTAGCCGGTGGGCCGGGTGGTGAAGGTGCCGCGGCCCTGGGTGCGGCTGCGCAACCGCGTGGCATAGCCGAACAGTTCGGCCAGCGGCACGGTGGCGGTGACGACCGTCGCGCCGGCCCGGGCGACCGAGCCGGTCACCCGGCCGCGCCGCGCGGCCAGATCGCCGAGCACCCCGCCCACCGCGTCCTCGGGCACGGTGACCGTGACCTCGACGACCGGCTCCAGCAGGACCATCGTGCAGGCCCGCAGGGCGCCGCGCAGCCCGAACCGGCCGGCGGTGCGGAAGGCGGTGTCCGAGGAGTCCTTCACATGGGTCGACCCGTCGGTGAGCGTGACCCGCAGCCCGGTCACCGGGTGAGCGCCCAACGGCCCCTCGGCCAGGGCGTCCCGGCAGCCGGCCTCGACCGCGCGGACGTACTCCTGCGGCACGCGCCCGCCGACGACCGCCGAGCGGAACTCGAAGCCGGACTCCGGGGAGTCCAGCGGTTCGACGTCGAGGACGACGTGGGCGAACTGGCCCGCCCCGCCGTCCTGTTTGACGTGCCGGTACACGAACCCGGACACCCCGCGCCCGACGGTCTCCCGGTGACCGACCCGGGGACGCCCCACGGTGACGCCCAGCCCGTGCTCCCGCCGGATCTTCTCCACCGCGACCTCCAGGTGCAGTTCGCCCCTGCCGGAGAGCACCGTCTGGCCGGTCTCCGGGTCGGTGCGCACGACCAGCGAGGGGTCCTCCTCGGCGAGCCGCGCCAGTGCCGACGCCAGACGTCCGGTGTCCGTGCCCTTCAGCGCCTCGACGGCCACGGAGACGACGGGCTCGGCGACCCCCGGGGGCTCCAGGACGAGCGGGGCGTCCGGCGCGCACAGCGTGGAGCCGGCGCGGGCGGACTTGAGCCCGGCCACGGCGACGATGTCCCCGGCGACGGCCCGCTCCAGCGGGATGTGCCGGTCGGCCCGCACGCGCAGGATGCGGCCGATGCGCTCGGAACGGCGCGCGGTGGCGTCCCACACCGTGTCTCCCTTCTCGATCGCTCCCGCGTACAGGCGCAGGTAGGTCAGCCGCCCGGTGGCGGTGGCGTTCACCTTGAACGCGAGGGCGGCCAGCGGTGCCGCCGGATCGGCGGGCCGCCGCTGTTCGGTGCCGTCGCCCTCGCGCGCACCGCGCACCGGCGGCACGTCGAGGGGCGACGGAAGGTAGGCGAGCACGGCGTCCAGCAGGGGCTCGACGCCGCGGTTGCGGTAGGCGGAGCCGCACAGCACGACGACGGCGTCGCCGCTCCGGGTCAGGTCCCGCAGGGCGGCGGCGAGCGTGCCGGTGCCGAGCGCGCCGGTGGCGCAGAACTCCTCCAGCGCGCCCGGGTGCAGTTCGGCGACGGCCTCCTCCAGCAACCGGCGCCGTCGGCGCGCCTCCTCCCGCAGGCCGTCCGGCACCGGCGCCGGCGCGCGGGCCTCGCCCTCGTCGGTCCAGGTCAGGGCCCGCATGCGCAGCAGGTCGACGACACCGGTGAAGGCGTCCTCCGCGCCGATCGGAAGCTGCACCGCCAGGGGCGCGGGGTGCAGCCGCTCCCGGACGGAGGCGACGGCGGCGTCCAGGTCGGCGCCGGCCCGGTCCATCTTGTTGACGAACGCGAGGCGCGGCACACCGTGCCGGTCCGCCTGCCGCCACACCGACTCGCTCTGCGGTTCCACGCCGGCGACCGCGTCGAACACGGCGACCGCCCCGTCGAGGACGCGCAGCGCGCGCTCCACCTCGTCGGCGAAGTCGACGTGGCCCGGGGTGTCGATGAGGTTGATCCGGTGACCGTCCCAGGTACAGCTGACGGCGGCGGCGAAGATGGTGATGCCCCGGTCGCGTTCCTGCGGGTCGAAGTCGGTGACGGTGGTGCCGTCGTGCACCTCGCCGCGCTTGTGCGTGGTGCCGGTGGCGAACAGGATCCGCTCGGTGACGGTGGTCTTGCCCGCGTCGACGTGGGCGAGGACGCCCAGGTTGCGGACGGTGGCGAGGGGGTTGGCCTTCATCGGGTCGCGCATGGCCGGTGGCCTTTCGGGTGTTCCGGGAAAGGGCGGCGCGATTCCCCCGACGCACGGCGTCGGACGCCCCGGTGCGCGGAGCGTCGGCGTTCGGACGGTCAGACGTGCGTCAGGGGCATCCGGTACCGGCCGCGCAGCGGGTACCGGAGGGGCCGGGACACCAGGATCACCACGGACCGGCGGGACCGGGAACGGGGAGCGGCGGCAGCGGCGCGATCACACACGGCCCGTCTCCCCCCACTGGTCATGGATGCGCGGCCCGGCGGCGGGCGGCGTCTGTGCGATGAGTGTAGGGAGGGAGGGGAGGGCCGGGCCACGGAATATCCGCGTCTCACATTCCGGTACGCCATTTCTGGCCAGTGAGATGTCTGAGATCGTTGCATGACCCACACGGTTCGCGCGGCCTCCCGCGAGGGAGGACGCGTGGCGCCGTGCGGGCCACCGGCGTACGCCGCCGGTGACCGTTCCTCCCCGGAAAGACCGTGAAATGCCCGCACCCACCACCAGTCCGGCCCCGGCTCCCGTCAACTCTCGGTCCCGGGTCCTCATCGCGAGCCTCATCGGCACGACGATCGAGTTCTACGACTTCTACATCTACGCGACCGCCGCCGTCCTGGTCTTCCCCAAGCTCTTCTTCCCGAGCAGCGACCCGACGACGGCGCTGCTGTCGTCCTTCGCGGTGTTCGGCGCCGCGATGGTCGCCCGCCCGATCGGCGCCGTGGTCTTCGGACACCTCGGCGACCGGCTCGGCCGCAAGGGCACGCTGGTGGCGTCGCTCCTCACCATGGGCGTCGCCACCTTCCTCATCGGCGTGCTGCCCACCTACGCGCAGGCCGGCTGGATCGCCACCGCGCTGCTGGTGCTGATGCGGCTCGCGCAGGGCTTCGCGCTCGGCGGCGAGTGGAGCGGCGCGGCCCTGGTCGCCACCGAGAACGCCCCGAAGGGCAAGCGCGCCCTCTACGGCACGTTCCCGCAGCTGGGCGCCCCGCTCGGCTTCATCATCGGCAACGGGCTCTTCCTGATCATCGGCGCGCTGCTGCCGTCCGCGGCGGGCGCCGACCCGTCCCAGCCCTCGGACGCCTTCCTGAGCTGGGGCTGGCGCATCCCGTTCCTGTTCTCCGCGGTGATGGTCGCGATCGGCCTGTGGGTGCGCATGCGCCTGGTGGAGGCGCCGGTCTTCTCCCGGACCCGCGAGGCCGGGCTGGTGCGCAAGCTGCCGCTGGCCACCGTCCTGCGCGGTCACTGGAAGCAGCTGGTCCTCGGCACCTTCTTCATGCTGGCGACGTACGTGCTCTTCTACCTGATGACCACGTTCTCGCTGAGCTACGGCCGGACGCCCGAGGACGACGCCGTGCCGGGCCTGGGGTACGGCTACACCACCTTCGTCCTGATGATGATCTTCGGGGTGCTGTTCTTCGCCGTGTTCACCCTGGTCTCGGGACCGCTCGCGGACCGGTACGGCCGGCGCGCCACGCTGATCGCGGTCACCACCGGGATCCTGGTCTTCGGACTGGTGTGGGTGCCGCTGATCGGCATGGGCACGCTGGGCGTGGTGCTGTGGCTGGTGCTCGGCTTCACGCTGATGGGCATGACGTTCGGCCCGATGGGCGCGCTGCTGCCGGAGCTCTTCCCGACGAGCGTGCGCTACACGGGCTCCGGGATCTCCTACAACGTCAGCTCGATCCTCGGCGCGGCCGTCGCCCCGTTCATAGCGGTCGCCCTGTGGGAGGCCGGCGACGGCTCGCCGTGGCTGGTCGGCGTCTACCTCTCCGCGATGGCGCTGCTGACCCTGGTCGCGCTGCTGCTCGGCAAGGAGACGAAGGACGTCGGCCTCGACGAGGGCGAGACCCCCGACGCCGCCGGCCTCGACGAGGCGCCCGTCGCCACCACGGCCCCCTGAGCCGTCCGGCGGGCCCGCCATGGCCCTCCGAGTCCGGTCCCCGGGCACGGAGGGCCGCGGTGCGTCCGGGCCCGGCCGGCAGCCCTCTCCCGAAGGCCGGGCCGGGCACTCCTGGCGAGGAATGGCCGTGTGGACGTCGCCGCGGCCTGCTAACGTCCGGGGCATGAAGCGCGCTGCTGTGACGACGACGCCGGAGAGTGTCCCGGCGCGCTGACAGATGTCTCAGTCCGAAGCCCCGGGGCGAGTGCCCCGGGGCTTCGCCCTGCGGTCGCTCACCCCACGTCCGTGAGGAGACCGCCATGAACGACCACCGCAGGCTCGGCCGTGAACTGGGCCTGTTCGACACCGATCCGCTGCTCGGCGCCGGCCTGCCGTACTGGCTGCCCGACGGCGCGGCCGTGAGGCACGCCCTGGAGGAGTACATCCGCGCCGCCGAACGGCGGGCGGGCTACCAGCACGTGTACTCACCGGTCCTCGGCAAGCGGGAGCTGTACGAGATCTCGGGGCACTGGGCGCACTACGGCGACGACATGTTCCCCCCGATGGACCTCGGCGGGGAGCAGGTCGTCCTGCGGCCGAGCCTGTGTCCCCATCACGCGGTGATCTACCGCTCCCGCTCCCACAGCTACCGCGAACTGCCGCTGCGCATGGCCGAGCTCGGCGGCATGTACCGCTCCGAGCTGTCGGGCGTGCTCGGCGGACTGACCCGGGTGCGGGCCATCCAGCTCAACGACGCGCACATCTTCTGCACCCTGGACCAGGTCGCCGGGGAGGCGCGGGCGGCGCTGGAGATGATCCGCCGGGCGTACGGGGCGCTCGGCATCACCCCGGCCCGCTACCGGCTCTCCCTCCCCGGCCCCGGCGGCAAGTACGTCGCCGCACCGGAGAAGTGGCGGCGGTCCACCGCCCTGCTGACCGACGCCCTCGACCGCTCCGGCCTGCCCTACGAGGCGGCCGAGGGGGAGGCCGCGTTCTACGGCCCCAAGATCGACGTCCAGGTCACCGACGGCGCCGGCCGGGAGTCCACCCTGTCCACCGTCCAGGTCGACTTCCACCAGCCCGAGCGGTTCGGCCTGCACTACGTCGGCGCGGACGGCGCCAGGCACCGCCCGGTCATGGTCCACCGCAGCGTCATCGGCAGTGTGGAACGCGCCGTCGCCCATCTCGTCGAACGGCACGGCGGCGCCTTCCCCGCCTGGCTCGCCCCCACCCAGCTGGTCGTCCTCCCGGTCTCCGACGCCGAACTGCCGAACGCCGCGGCCCTCGCCCGACGCTGCGACCGTCTCGGGCTGCGCGCCCGGATCGCGGGACCGGACCGCGGCAGCCTGGGCGCCCGTGTCCGAGAGGCCCGCCTGGTTCCCTACCAAGCCGTCATCGGCGCCGAGGAGGCCGCCGACGATCACGTCTCACTGCGCCTGCGTGACGGACGCCGGCTCGCCCCGCAGCCGGCCGGTGACGCGCTCACCCGCATCAGCGCCCTCGTCGGAGCCCACAGCACCGACCTGTGGACCGACGCCGCCCCCTAGCGGACACGGCGACCGGCGCCGCCGTCGCCCGGGGAGGGGGAAGGCCCCGCCGGCGGCCGCTCCCGGCGGAGCGGTGTCAGCGGACCGCGCGCCAGGCCGCCTCGTCGAAGTCGGCGGGCAGGCCGCCCCCGGCGAGGTCCCAGGCCCACAGGCCGACGAACGCGCCGGTGAAGCCGAGGGCCCGGATCCGCCCGTCCTCGAATTCCTCGGCGTGCTCGTCGGACAGGACGGTGGCGTCGAGGGGCGGTCCGACGGGGCGCCAGCCGTCGCCGGTGTCGTAGCGGAAACGCAGGACGGCCCCCCGCAGGTCGAGGCCGAGACGCAGGCGGCGGATGTCGCCGAGGGGCACCCCGCCCGCCTCGTCCACGCTCAGCGCGCCGCGGTCGCAGCCCGCCGCCCGCAGCACCGCCCGCCCCTCGTCGTCCGCGGTGACGTGCAGGAAGTACCAGTTGCGCGTGTTGTAGTACGCGGTGATCCCGGCCAGGTGCTGGAAGGACCGCGGCCGGTACTCGACCGTCGCCTCGAAGGCGCCGTCCGCGGACGTCACCCGGCGGCCCACCAGACTGGGACCGGTCAGGCTCCGCGGGGAGCGGCCGCCGTGCAGCCGCAGGTGTGACGGGCGGGCCGTGAGGGAGACCCAGTCGGGAGTCGCGGGGCGCCGCAGCGTGGACCACTGCGGTCCGAGCACCGGCCGGTCGAAGCCGTCCACCTCGTCGGCCCCGGTCCGCGTCGCCTCGTCGCCGTCGGCGGACCGGCCGGGGGCGGGAACCTCCAGGGCGGGCAGACCGGTGGGGACCCGCGGCCATCCGTCGTCGGTCCAGGTGACGGGTGCCAGCGCGGTCTCACGACCGAGCACGCACGGCCCCCGGCGGCCCTTGGGCCGGGCGACGAGGTACGCCAGGTACCACTCGCCCTTCCCGGTGTCGACGAGACTGCCGTGCCCCGCCTTCTGCAGCGGCAGGTCCGGACGGTGCCGGGCGGTGATCAGCGCTCCGTGCGGGTCGCGTTCGTACGGACCGGTCAGCGCCCGGGAGCGGGCGACGGTGACCTGGTGGTCGTAGCCCGTGCCGCCGTCCGCGGTCAGCAGGTAGTACCAGCCGTCGCGCCGGTAGAGGTTGGGGCCCTCGATCCAGCCGGCCTGCGGCGGCAGCACGATGCGCACCGGGTCCCCGACCAGGCGGCGCGCGGACCGGTCGTACCGGGTCGCCTCCAGACCGGCCGAACCGCCGTGCCCCGGACGCCAGTCGTGCACCAGGTTCAGCAGCAGGCTCTCGGGGCCGTCGTGGAAGAGGGACGCGTCGAAGCCCCGCGCGTGCAGCGGCACGGGATCGGACCAGGGGCCGTGGATCGACGGCGCCGTGGTGAGGAGGTTGGGGCAGTCGGTGAAGCCTCCCGCGTAGGTGGAGACGTTGCTGTGGACCAGGTGGAACAGCCCGTCCGCGTAGGAGAGGTTCGGCGCCCACACGCCGCCGGAGTCCGGGCAGCCGGTGAGGTCGAGAAGGCGCGTGGTGTCCAGGGCGCCGCCCAGCGATCGCCAGTTCACAAGATCGCGGGAGTGGTGCAGCCGTACACCGGGACACCACTCGAACGTCGATGTCGCCAGGTAGAAGTCGTCACCCACACGCAGCAGGGACGGATCCGGGTGCGAACCCGGAAGGACCGGATTCCGGATGACCTGTGTGGTTTGCTGCCGCATGCGCCTCGTGTGCCTCTCGATCCCTGGATGACCGCACGGTGAAAGCAGGGACCGTAATGTCGAACACGCTTGCGTGCAACACGGCGTGAAAAGCGTCCCCACGGCGCCCGGGAGGGAATCTCCACCACCCCGACCGGCTGCCCGTCTCCGGTGACCTCGCCGTCCGGGTCGACTCGTCCGACGAGTACGGCCTCGCTGCCCTCGTCGCCGCTCCGGACAGCGGTTCGTGAGCGCCGTGGTCCACCGGCGGCACCACCGGAGCGGCCCTCCCGGTGCTCCCCGCCGCCGCGACCCGGCCGTCCGCCCGCCTCCCGACCTGTCCGTGGCACTGACGGGCTCACGTCGGTCACGACAACGGCACGGTGGCGCGATCCGGCCCGCCTACCGCGTCCTGGTAAGACCCGGCTGGGCAAACAGGTCCCTTTCCCGAAGCGCGGCCGGCGGACGCGCAGGAGGTGTACGAGCGGCTGCGGCCCCTCCTGCCGCCGCCCGATGAGAAGGTCTTGGCAGAGGAGGCGGAACTCGTCGGCGTCCCCGGCACGGCCTTCCGCCGCTTCCTGGTGTTCCAGCCGTAAACCTTGACCGTGGTTGCCTCGATCGGGGACGGCAGCGGCTTGGCTGATCGCAGTCTGCGGTCCGTGAGCAGGTGGACCGGGATCGGTCGAACAGGCACCATGCCTCGGTGAGCATCATCGTCAAGTTCTTCGTGGCCCCGAGTCACGAAGCTGCGGCTGCGGTCGTGGACGGCGGCCCCGAGAGGACTTTCGAGTCGCTGGAGTACGGCAACTTCGACGCCGAAGAGGCGCTGATCGAGTGGGAGAGCATCTTCAGCGGTCGGAGCTTTGAAGAACTCGTGGCCGCTGACGAGCCCGAAGCCGTCGCCGAGCCCGACGACGGAGAAGGCCCCATGGTCTTCGCCGTTCCCAGAGCCCTTCAGGACGCACTCGCCGCTGCCGACCGGTCCCGGCTTGCCGAAGTCGGCCGGTTGTGGATCCAGGAGCGGGCGGCGGACGGCGAGGCGTTTGACCAGGAGATCGCGACCAGGATCCTGAGCGATCTCGCCGGGCTGGCTCGCGACATCGGCGGGCGGGACCACCGCCTGTACTGCTGGACGGCGTAGAGGTGACGGGACCGGCGGCATGAAGAAGGGCACCCGCACCGTATCGCCCCGGGGACTGCCGGTAGCGGGGGCTGGCCCCACCCCTGATCAACCGGACAGCCGGATGGCCGGGGGAACGCCGTGTCGGCGACGGTTGGGCTGTCCCGAGCAAGTCGCCTACGGAGAAGGCAAGATCGTGCGCATTGTCACGGCCACCGCCGTCGCGCTGGTCCTCGCCGGCCAAGCCGCGCCGGCCGTCGGCGCCCAGCAGCCGACCACCGACGGAATCTGGCGCATGGACGGCTACGGCACCGTACTGTCCATCCGGAACGGAATTTTCCAGGAGTACCAGACAACCGCCCTCAGCTGCCTCGAGGGCGATTCCGCGCAGCGGACCGGTCCCGGCACCTACACCACGCCCGACGGCGTCGTCCTGACCGTGCGCGCCCGAGGAGACCGCGACCACGCCTTCCTGCGCGCGGACGCCTCCGTCGGAAGCCGGAATCTCCGGCGCATCCCGGCGCTGCCCGACACCTGCGCACGCCCGACGGCCGAGGACCCCCGCACGACCTTCGACGTCTTCTGGCAGACCTTCGAGGAGAACTACCCCTTCTTCGCCTCCAAAGGCGTCGACTGGCACGAGGTCCGTGACCAGTACCGCCCCCGGGTGCACGCCGGGACGACGAGGGATGAGCTCCACGCCGTCTTCGGCGAGATGGTCGAGCCGCTCCACGACGCCCATGTCGCCGTCCAGGACGGCGACCGCGTCTTCGCCCAGGTCCGACCCGGCACCGTCGTGCCCACAGGGCAACTGGACGCCGACATCAAGAAGTTCATCGTGGAGCGCGACCTCAAGGACGCCCGGAACCTCCAGGGCTTCGCCCACGGGCGGATCACCTACGCCGACCTCCCCGGCGGGCAAGGCTATCTGCGGATCTCCGGCTTCGGCGGGTACGCCGGCGAGGAGACCTCCCACGCCGCCCAGCTCGCCGAGCTCGACAGGGCACTGGACACGGTCCTCGGCCAGGAGCGCCCCCGGCGCCCGAGGGGTCTGATCATCGACCTGCGCGTCAATGGCGGCGGATCCGACGCCCTGGGAATCCACATCGCCCGGCGTCTCACCGACACCCCCTACCTCGCCTACTCCAAGCGGGCTCGCAACGACCCCGCCGACCCCACCCGGCACACCCGCCCCCAGCCCGTGTACGTCACGCCCTCCCAGGGCCCCCGCCACACCGGACCGGTCGCCGTGCTGACCGGTGGCTCGACCTTCAGCGCCGGGGAGACCTTCGCCCAGGCCCTCATGGAACGACCCGGCAGGACGGTCCGGATCGGGCAGCCGACGCAGGGCGTCTTCTCGGACGTCATGTCACGCAGGCTCCCCAACGGCATGTCGGCCTGGCTGCCGAACGAGGAGTTCCTGACCCGGTCGGGCAGGACCTTCGACGGCACCGGAATTCCGCCTCACCTCACCGAACCGGTCTTCACCAAGGAGGAGTTCGACAAGAGGAGGGACTCGGCCTTCGACAGGGCTGTGAACGTCCTGCGGAACCACGGCGGCACCACGAACTGACGCTGATGCTGCGCACCGCGCCCGGACGGCCCGGGCAATACGGTCCGGCCGAAGAACTGCTGGCCCGGGGAAGCCGTGTGGTGCCGGCCGACGTGGATCGGCGCGCCCGTTGTCAGAGGCTGCTGGCAGCATCACCGCCATGAACGCCACCTTCACCACCCCACCGCGGCCGGTCGACGTGACCGCGCTCTTCCCTCAACTGGCCCCGCTGGCGCGCACGGCGACCCGGCTGCACCCGCGCCCCGGGTCCCCGACCGTGCACGACAGTTCCGTCGGCGGACCGTTGCTGTGGCCCGCCGGCGAGCCGTGGCCGTACTGCGACGAGCCGCACGACAGGCACGCGACGCGGACGGTCCACTCCCCGGACGACATCCGGCTCCTCCGCCGCGTCCGTGCCGCGGCGGCCGAGCGGCTGCGCCTCGACCCCGAGGCACCCGAGCGGACCCCCGAGGAACTGGCGATCTGGGAGCGGATCGGGGTGGGCCGCCCGTGGTTCGACGGCCCGATCCCCCTCCTGCCCGTCGCCCAGCTCTACGCCCGCGACGTCCCCTTCCCCCGCCCGGCCGACGCGGACCTCCTCCAGGTCCTGTGGTGCCCCTTCGACCACGCGGAACACCCCCACCCCCGGACCGCGCTCTTCTGGCGCTCCGCCGCCACCGTCACCGACGTCCTCGACGCACCGCCCGAGCCGCCGGTCGTCCAGGACGGCTCCTACCTCCCGGAGCCGTGCCTGCTCTCCCCGGAGCAGGTCACCGACTTCCCCCACCCCGAGGAACTGGACGAGGAGCTCCGGGCCCAGCTGGAGGACGCGAGCCGCTGGGGGACGATCGACCCCGCGCAGTACGGCATGGACGATCTGGGCGAGCTCTACCTGGGCGGCCTCTCCACCGCCCCCGGCTGGAAGACCGGCGGCTGGACCAGCTGGGGCGACATCGACCCCGTCGACCGCCCCTGCCCCGAGTGCGGCACCGAGGCGGTCCCGCTCCTCACCATCGCCTCCTCGGAATGGGACGGCATCGGCGCGTCCTGGATCGCCGAGGAGGAACCGGCGAACCCGGCCCCGCCTCCCCTGGGCGCCCGGAACGGCAACTTCACCCTGATCGACATCGTCGGCGGCTACCACCTCCAGCTCCACGCCTGCCCGGCCGACCCCTCCCACCCCCACATCGAACTGGTCCAGTGAGCCCTTTCGGGGAATCCACTGCTCGGCCAGCCGCTCCGGCGCGATCCCGGCCATGTACTCCGCGGGCAGCCTGGAGGAGATCACCTTGTTGGTACGGCCCGTCACAAAGGCGAGGTTGGCCAGGCTCTTCCACTCTTCCTCGGGGAACGTCGACTGGACGCGCGCCTGAGGAAAGACTCGGTGCGCGAGCCGCGCGCGGTCTGCGGTGTCCCGGTACGACCCGCGTTCGGCCGGCGTACCTGCGGGCCTTCGGGCACGCCGAGTGCCTGGTACAGGGCCCCGAGGTGGTCGCGGGCGGCGAGGGCGTGCCGGACGGTGCGGCAGAGCCGTTCGCTCCGTTACTCCGACCGCTCCGGCCAACGCCTGCCCCACTCCTTGACCACCCGGTCGCCGACGGCGAGCGACCGATACGTCCGGCCGTTCACCTCGATGCTGAGCTCCCGCCCCTCGTCGGTGCGGATGTGCATCATGTAGTGACCCGTCGGGCCGTAGGTACCGGTCGAACTGCTCACCCCCCGGCCGGTGACCTCCCCGGTGTAGGCGTCCTTGCTCTCGCCCAACCCGTGCGCGGCGATCATCGCCAGGACCATGGCGAGCGGGCCGAAGGAGAGGAGCAGGACCATGGTGTTCGACATGTGCGACCCCCCGCATCGACGACGGCACAGGCCATCCACGGCAGCGTACCGGTCTTGTGGGCACCATCCCAGAAGGCATATCCAGAGCGTCGGCAGGGTGACGCCTACCGGGCACCTGACGACGAGGAGCGCCCAAGGGGATCCCGATCCTGGGAGGCATCGTCGGAGGCGCCGTGGACGCGGGAGCGACCGCGATCATCGGACGGGCCACGGACAAGGCCATGCGCGACGGCACCCTGCGGGCCGAGGAACCGGAGTGACGAAGAAGCGGACCGGGTGGACGAGGTGGGCCGCACGGGTTGCGGAATCTCCCGCACCGTCAGCGTGGTCCTCGTCTCGCTGACGGTCGGTAAGGGGGCGAAGAACGTCCCGCCCGGCGAAGGCGAAGTGCCGCCCGTCGCGGCCGGGCGGCGCGAGGCCCACCGGCAGCGGGACAACCCGTTGCGGGCCATCGTCCTCGCCGGCGAGATCCTCGCCCTGTACGACCGACCACCGATCACCGGCATCACGGTGCTGGAGGGAGCGGCCTGTACCGGAGACCGAAACCCGTTCCCGGACTCCTGACGGGCCCGGGGCGGCGGGGACGACCCGGGGGACCTACAGGATCTCGAGGGCGCCCGGCGGGACCGGGCCCTCGCCCGCGTAGGAGTCGCCGCGTGGTGCGGACGGGGCGTCGTCCTCCGCGACGGTCAGGGTGGGCCAGGGGGCGGCCAGGGTCGCGTCGTCCAGGGTGAGGCCGAGGTGGTCGAGGACGAGGGCGACCACGGGGGCGATTCCGGAGCCCTCGTGCTCGGCCAGGGCTTCCCGGGCCCTGTCCCACCAAGGGCCGGAGTGTTCGGGCCGGGGTTGTTCCGGGCCGGGTTCGAAGTTCTCCAGGCACCGGCCGTCGCGCCAGTGCTGGAAGACGGCGAGGCCCTCGGTGGACAGGACGCCGTAGGTCTCGGTGCCGCGGGACAGCGCGGCGAGGACCTCGGGCCACGAGCCGATGACGCCGTCCTCCTCGACGCAGAACGTCCAGTCGCCGAGCCTTCCGGCCCGCAGGAGCGACACCGCCCCGGCGGCGAACCAACCCGTGGGCAGGTCGGACGCGGCGTCCGCGTCGAGCAGGCGGGAACGGGCCGGGTCGGCGCCGTAACGGGTGAACACCTCGGCCGGGTCCAGGCCCCGGGTGAAGGTGACGCACATCTGGTCGCCCGCCCAGTCGAGCGCGTCCATTGCCATGTTCTGCCCCGTCCCCTCCACCGGCTCCGCCCACCGGATCGTGTCTGCCGGGCCCCGGCCTGTCAAACGAACGGCGCCGTCCCGCAGCCCCTGCTTCCCGGCGGGCCGGCCGCCCGCCGTGCCCGTCCCCGGTCGGCCTCCCGTACGCGGGCGGCGGTCCGCTCGGCGAGCTCGCGGACGCCGTTGGCGGCGTTGTCCGAGAGCTCGCCGAGTACGGCGTCGGCGGCGGTGAGGAGGGCTCGGGCCTCCTCGGGGCGGCCGGCGTCGGCCAGGGCGAGGGTGAGCCGGTAGTGCTCCTCGGCGATGAAGCAGCCGAGGTTGACCCGCCGCCAGTGGCGCAGCAAGTCGTCGCCGGGGGTGGCCAGGGCGTCGCGCACGGCGGCCAGGCTGTCCACCGCCTGCGGCAGCCGGCCCGCCTCCCGCTCCAGGCGGGCGAGGGTGTGCCGGGCCGAGGCCCGGTCCCACGCCGTCTCCTGGAGGGCGGCGTACAGACGCTGGGCGCGCAGCGCCTGGGGAAGGTCGCCGAGTTCCTCGAAGTCCCGGGCGAGCCCGCTCAGCGGAGCCGTGGCCAGGGTGTGGGGGGCATCGGGGCGGCGAAGTCTGCTCTGGTCCATGACGATGTCGTCGAGTTCGCGGATGAGTGTCACCCGTGCGAGGTCCGTCATCCCCTGGTCCCGCGCCAGGTCGGTCCAGGTGGAGACCGGCTCGTCCGACGGGTCGGTCCCGAACATCGACTCGTCGAGCTCCCGCGCCCACTGTCGCAACTCGTCCGCGCTCGCCCCCGGTTCCGGCATACCGCCCAGGCCGCACGCCGTGTCGAAGTCCGTCTCCCGGACCTCGTGCAGCAGCGGCAGGTCCCCGGTGTCCCCGTGCAGCCCCACCAGCACGGCCGCGAGCCGCAGTTCGTCCGTCATCGAGGACCGTGTCTCGTGCCGCAGCAGGTGCCGCAGCAGCTCCAGGTCGCCCTCGGCGCGGTCGAACTGCGCCGCCCGCAGGGTGATCCGGCGCCGGACCGGGTCCTCGGCGACTTCGCGCCATGCCGTGCGGTCGCCCTCGCGCAGGCGGGCGAGATCGGCGCGGCCCGCCGCGAGCACGGGCTCCCACAGCGGTGGACCGTCCGGGCCCAGCCGGTCGTAGGCGCACCCCTCGTCCGCGTCGAGCAGCACGAAGTCCGGCTCGGTGCGCAGCAGGGCGGCACGCAGTCTGCCCACCAGCTCGACCGGGGAGCGTTCCGGGAAGCCCAGCGCCGCACGGAGTTCGGCCCGTTCCTCGTCGATTCCGCAGTACTCGCGGATCTCGTCCTCGGTCTCCGCGACGTACGCCAGGATCCTCTCCTCGCCGTCGTCCGGCGACAGACGTGTGCAGCCGCGCCAGCCGGGCAGGCCGATCACCAGCTCCAGGGCCTCGTCGACGCTGGAGCCGATGATCCCCGCGGCGCCCTCCGAGTCGGCGTAGAGCACCGAGCCGTCCCCGCACACGAAGTACGTGCCGCCGGTGTCGTCCCCGGCCACCGTCTCCAGCGGCCCGCCCGAGGCGAGGCGGACCTCCTCGACATGGCCGTGGGCGGCCCGGTCCAGGTCGAAGTCGAAGGGGAAGGCGGCCAGTGCGGCCAGGCGGCGGTCCTGCCGCAGCAGCCGTAGCGCGTGATCGGTCATGTCACGGAAAGTAACACCGCACGAGGCCGGCGCCGCCTTCACGGCGATCGCATCCATGCCGGCCGGCGGATCTCGGGCCGAGTGCCGTCCGGACGGGGAACGGAAGCGGGCGCACCGCGGCCTGCGACCGTGCCGCCCCGGTCCACGACGTGGTTCACGAGCTGCGCACCCGGCGGGGATGGTCCGATGCCCCATCGTGATCAGCGGGCGCACAACCGCGTGTGGGTGCCGGCTGTCTTCAAGGCGGCCGGAGGGATGAGCCTCCGGCGCCTTTCCGTGCAGATTGGGGATCAGGTGGGGAAGCAGGTCTGGAGAGTCGTCGTGGCCGGTGGTGCCGCGGCGGCGTTCACGGCCGTGGCCGCGGTGCCGGCCGGGGCGGCCGAGGGTGGGGTCTCGTTCTCCCGTGTCCAGGTGAACGGCGGCAAGCCGATCGTGATCGGGGTGTCGGGGGAGGTCGCGGTGCCCGCCTCCTTCCGGATGACGACCACGCACAAGTGGAAGTGGCCGGCGGTGTTCCTGTACCGCAAGGGGGCCGACCGGCTGTGGCACGCCATCGAGACGAGCGACTGCGTCAAGGTGAAGTCGGGCGTCTGCGACTTCAACGAGACGATGTACTTCGACCCGAGCGTGTGGGACATGCACAACAGCGAGGCCGGGGCCTGGAAGGTCGGGGCCGAGGTGTACTTCAAGGGCGACGGTGGGGACGTCGACGACAAGGGTCTGACGGTCCACGTCAAGCGCAACTCCCGCCTCACCGTCAACGCCTCGCCCGAACCCGTGGCCAAGGGCAAGACCATCACCGTGACCGGAAAGGTCACCCGGGCCAACTGGGAGACCAGGAAGTACGGCTCCTACGGAGGCCGCCTGGTGAGGCTGCAGTTCAAGCCCGCCGGCACCACCTCCTACACCACGGTGAAGAAGGTGTACTCGAACGGCTCGGGCAACCTCAAGACGACCGTGAAGGCCTCCAAGACGGGTACGTGGCGCTGGCTGTACAACGGAAACACCACCACCGGACCGTCGAAGTCGTCCGGGGACCACGTCGTGGTGAAGTGATGTCCGCCGTGCCGGCAAGCCGGTGGGGGACGCGCCGGCGGTAACGGCCGCGACGGCCCGGGCGTCGGGTCCGCCACGACCGGGCGGACCCGACGCCTTGCGTCCTGGCCGGCCGGACGGGCTCGGCGCGCCGGGAAGCCGGGGAGCACATGACGTCCGCCATGGAACCCGACTCGCCGGCGACCGCGCTCAATTCATCGGCTGCTTGCCCTTGTGCCATGACGGCCCGGCCTCCGAAGCCTTCTCCGCTCCCTGCTCCGCCGGGACGGCTCCGCGCCTCCCACGACGACCGGGAAGCAAGGGGTGGAGCAACTGCGCGATGCGGCAGCCGAAGGGCGAATCGCCCTCGATGAGCTGGATTCGTGCCTGGAGCAGGCGCTGGAGTCCAAGCCCTACGCCGGGTCGGCCGTCCTGACGGCCGACCCGGCCAGGCCGAGTTCCGCCGAGGACCTGCCGCCGCCGGTGCTCAAGGGCGGCATGTACGGCGCGTCTCGAGGCCCCGGACGCCGGGAGGTTCCCGGGCACGTGATCGCTCACGGAGGCTTGGGGGGGGGTGAAGGTCGACTTCACCCGGGTCGGGTGCCGCCTCACGAAGATGGCGGTCGAGGCGTACGGGGAGACAGCCGGCGTCACCCTTGCCATCCCCGAGGGCTGGGCTGCGGACACCAGCGGCATGGTTCCCGGCGTCGGCGGCCTGAAGGACAAGACCACCCCCGATCGGCTGCCGGGAACACCGCTGATCCGGCTCACCGGGTCCGGCGGCGTGCCGGGAGTGGTCATCCGTCGTCCCAATCGCTGGGAACGGCGCAAGCCGGACAGCAACCCGGCGCGGCCAGTGGCAGCGAACTCGCGGCCTGGATCCGCGGCCACTGACGCATCGAGAACCAGTTGCACCACGTCCGCGACCGCACCTTCCATGTCGTCGCGGTCGGGCCGCGCGCGGGCAACGACGTCCACGACGAGATCGGGCGCCGCCTGGGCATGTCTCGTCGGCCGCTGAGTGCCCGCCCGCACGCAGCCCGCTCCCGCTCTCCGCAGTCGGCGGCCAGGGGGCCGGTGCCGAGGCCGGGACCGCTGCCTTCCGCCATGCCGGGCCTGCCCCGGCCCGAGCACGACCCTTTGAACCACCGCATCCGCCGACTCCACGGAGACAGGGCCCGACTCAAGGCCAGGTGAGTCGGAGGTTGCTGGCCCGAACTCCGCTGACTCGGCCCGTAACGTGCGGACATCGGTCAGACGGTCCTTGCCCGGCGCCACCGCAGGCACCACGTTCGGCAGGATCCTGCCCGGACGGGCCTGCTTCTCTACCCCTCCTCCTCGACAGCATGGGTGTGCCGGGTGACGGGGACGTCGACGGCTTGCCTCATGGTGGGTGGCGGGGGTGGTCCAGGCCGGGCGGGGACGCCTCGCACGCCCTTGGGAGGCCGTGGTGCTTGCTGGGGAGTTCGAGGGGCGGGGGTGAGGTCGCTGTCATCGAGCCGCAGGGTGAGCAGCGGCCCGTCGAGGATGCCCGTGTCGAGTACGGCCCCGGTGTGGCGCGCTGTCGCTTCCAGTACCGGGACGAGGCCGGGGAACTCTTCGCCCGATGCGTCGAGCCGCCCCTGCACCGCATCCCACCAGGGATGTGGAGGACGCGGTTTGGTGCCGGCGGCGCCCGGCTCGAACCGCTCGGCACACTGTCCGTCCCGCCAGTACGCGAAGCCGTTCATGCCGTCCCCGCCTCGCAGTACGCTGAAGGTCTCCGTGTCGCGGGACAGCGCGGACAACGGGCCGGACATGCACCCCATGACCCCGTGGTCCTCAAAGCAGAACGACCAGTCACCCGCCCGCCCTGCCCGCAGTACCGAACCCTCCGGCAGGTCGCCACCGGCCAGCTGGGCGGCCTGCTGCCGGGTGAGGAGCCGAGCGGTGCGGGCGTCGGCTCCGTAGCGGGCGAGCACTTCCTCAGGAGTGATGCCACAGGTGATGGTCACGCACCACATCACGGCGCGCGGATCCCCGGCCCATGCCCATGGCCCGGTGGTGGAGTTCTTCACTGGTGCCCCTCGGGGTTTGCCGGGCGGGGCCCCGGACATCATGTTCGGGGCCCCGGCGTAGTGCTGCTGTCTCCTCTGTCACTCGATGACGGAGACGTTGTACTTCTCGATGTCGGGGATGCGCGCGCTCTTCACGAGCGCACCGTACTTGCCGCCGGCAGACGAATTGGCCTCCCCGGAGACATGAGCACGCACGCACGGCTCTTCATAGGTGAACGGCTTGTCAGTCCGAGCCGGATGGATCCACCACTCCCCGTCCTCGTACCGCGGGATGATGTCGGCGCACAGAGCGCCGTCGGTCCCTCCCTCAAGGGAGCCGGCGAAGGGGAACTCGTCACATGTGTCCCCCGGAACTTCATCGTACATATGCACGAACGAGTCGCTGCTTCCCTCCTCGCAGGTCCGCTTCCGGTTGGCTGTGTTGAGGCCGTCCGCCCGAGTCAGCGGGGCCCAGTCGCGCAGGCGGCCCTGAGCGAAGCTGTAAGCCGCCGAAGCCGCAGCGTGCTTCGGATCGGACAGCGAGTATGCGAGGCCGGCGCGAATGTCGGAGAAGACGCAGCCGGGTGTGGTGAGCTCGGCGTCGCAGCGAAGATCGGCCTGGTACGGGAGCTCCCAACCGACGTTCGGCTTGGTGGGGGTGGTGCCCGTCGCGGTGATGTACATGTGGCATTTGGTGCGGATGTTGTCCCGCATCCCGGAAGCCGGATTGCTGGTGCAGGTGACCGATCCGGATGCCTCTGCGCCCTGGACGAGGGTTTTCGTCCCAGTCCAGGGGCGGGTGTTGGTCGGGGAACAACTCGACTCGCTAGGGCCTCTCGTTTGGATCAGGTCGGCCGCGACCGACGGTGCGTCGTGGCCGACCCGAGCGGGGCTTGGTGCGTGCAGATGCAAGGCGGAGGAGGGCGCCAACGCGGAGCGTTGGCAACTGACGACAACGCGGCAGATGCGCGTGCCAAGCCCCGCGACGCCGACATGATCCAAACGAAAGGCCCTAGGCCGCTTGGCCCGCCGGGTGGAAGTTGATGCGTTCACTGATGATGGGGAAGCCGGCCTTGGCGAAGTTCGCGGCCATGGGGAAGTTGCCCTGGTCCGTCGCTCCGCTGACGAACTCCGCGCCCTGTTCGACGAGGAAGTGGGTGCATTCCGCGAGGAGGTCGTAGGCGTAGCCGTGACCGCGCTGTTCCGGGACGACTCCGATGAAGCCGATGGTCGGTCCGGAGGGGTTGTGGGCCGGGATGTGGATGCCGGCCAGGTCACCCTCTGGCGTGTGCGCGATCTGCCACCACGCCCGTGGGGAGGGGCACCAGTGGAAGAAGTCGAGTTCCTCCTGGGCGGCCTGGTCGAGGCCGCCCTCCTCGATGGCCCTGAGCGCGTGGGCGTCCAGGGTGGCGGAGTGGATGCGGCGCAACGCGTCGAAGAACACGGTGTCGTCGGGTTCGGCGCTGAAGCGCAGGCGTCCGGGCCGCTCGGGCAGACCTCGCTCCGGGGTCCAGCGGTACAGGAAGCGTTCCACCAGGAGTTCGTATCCGGCGGCTCGTGCGGCGGCGAAGCGCGCCTCGGCGGCGGATCGCAGGTCGGGCTTGTCCCGCCAGCCGCCGGGCAGGTTGATCTCGAGTTCGACCTGCCAGGGAGCGGAGCGCAGGAGCTCGGCCCCGGCCTCCTCCTCGCCCTCGGCCACGTCGAACCAGTTGATGTTGACGGGCTCCGAGTCATCGGGGCCGCCCCACCACGCGCCGCGTGCGACGACCTCGCCGTCGCGCAGGGCGACGCGCTTCCAGTCGGGGCGGAACCGGGTACGCCGATGGCCTTCACGGGCGCCCAGGGGGTCGGAGAGTGCGTCGAAGAGATGCGCGTCGCTCGCGGAGAGCGCGCGGATGACCGCGTCGGTCATGGATTCCTCCGGGATACAGGCTGCTTGGAGCGCTCCCGGTCAGAATTCACGAACCACGCCGGGACAGCGGAAAAGGGAGCGCTGGAAAGGTGTGAACCGCACGGCACTCGCCTCCTTCCATCCGTCTCAGGGCGTGGAGCCACACACTAAGTGATCCACCGCGGGCCCGTCCACGGATTTCCTACGCCCTGACCCGCGATTGATGTGGTCAAGCGTTCCCTGTGCTGAGTCTGCAAGTGGACCTGCTCCTTGGGCTCGGGCATCCACGGGAGGCAGGAGGGATCCGGTCCTGGCTCGCAGCGAACGGTTTCCGTCCCGACTCGTGAGAACGGATCGGTTCGCGGCCGCGAACCGGGGCCTACGCGACCCCGGAATCCGTCCGCCCGGGATCCCGGAACGCCGTTGGGCGGACGACGTCGCGGGAGAGGATGCCCCTCATGACGGTTGAAGGCCCCTCCATCGACCCCACCAGGCCCAGCATCGCCCGCGTCTACGACTACCTGCTCGGCGGCAAGGACAACTACGCCGTCGACCGGGAGGTCGGCGACGTGTTCTTCCGGGACCTCCCCGGCTCGGTGGCCGTCGCCTTCGCCAACCGCGCGGCCCTGACCCGGGCGATCGCGCAGATCGTGACGACCACCGGCGTGCGGCAGTTCATCGACCTGGGCAGTGGTCTGCCGACCGCCGACAACGTCCACCAGGTCGCGCAGCGGCACGCCCCGGAGTCCCGGATCGTGTACGTCGACAACGACCCCCAGGTGCTGGTCCACGGCTGTGCGCTGCTGGAGCAGAACGACCGGACCCGGGTCGTCCGGGCCGACGTACGCGACCCCGAAGGCATCCGCACCCACCCGGACACCCTGGAACTGATCGACTTCGACCGCCCCGTCGCCGTCGTCCTCAGCGCCGTCCTCCACCACGTCAACGACGCGGAGGACCCGGCCGGCATCGTCCGCCACTGGCGCGACCACGTGCCCTCCGGGAGCCACTTCTTCGTCAGCCACTTCCGCTCCGGCGACAACCCGGAGACCGCGGAGGCCGAACGGGTCCTCCAACAAACCTTCGGCCGCGGCCGGTGGCGCACCGACCAGGAGATCGCCGCCCTGCTGGACGGCCTGGAGATCCTCGACCCCGGCATCGTCCCCGCACCCCTGTGGCGTCCCGACACGGCCGCCGACCCGTGGAGCGCCGACGGCGCGCAACGGGAACTCACCGTCTGGGAACGCCTCATCGTCGCCGGGCTCGCCCGGAAGGCGTAGCGGCCCGACGAGGGGCGACGTCCGGCCGCACCACGCGCCCCGGCGCACCGGAGCCCCGCTCCACCCGACCGTGCGCCGGCTTCCTGGACGACACCGGCGGCGGGAAGGCCGCCGCCCCGCGTGCGGGCCACGGCTCGAGGAGTAGGACGATGGTCCCTCTCCCTCCCCGGGGGACTGGTGGCGATGATTCAACGATGATCGGTCTTCACCAGTTGGCTGCCTTCTGCTCGATGTCCCTGCTGCTGTCCGCGATCCCGGGGCCGAGCGTGCTGTTCGTCGTCGGCCGGGCCCTGGCGCACGGGCGCCGGGCGGCGCTGGCCTCCGTGCTGGGCAACGCGCTCGGCGGCTACGCCCTCGTCGTCGCCGTGGCGTTCGGGGTGGGGAACGTGGTGGCGAGGTCGGCCCTCGCCTTCGGCGTGATCAAGATCGCCGGGGCCGCGTACCTGGTCTTCCTCGGTGTCCAGGCGCTCCGGCACAGCCGCACGCCTGCCCCGGAACCCGGCGCCGCGCGGGCCGTCGCCCGCGGAACGCTCCGGCAGACGTGGGAGGGGTTCACCGTCGGGGTGACGAACCCCAAGAGCATCGTCTTCCTGACGGCCGTGCTCCCGCAGTTCGTCGACCGGGACGCGGGTCACGTCGTCGGGCAGATCCTGCTCCTGGGACTGGCCGGGGCACTGCTCCAGCTGGCGTCCGACAGCGTCTGGGGACTGGCGGCCTCCGCCGCGCGGTCCTGGTTCGGCCGTTCCCCGCGCCGGATGTCGCTCGTGGGCGGTGCCGGCGGCATGGCCATGATCGGGCTCGGCGTAACGGTCGCCGCCACCGGCCGGGCGGACCAGGGGTGTTGACCACGAGCGTCGTGGACAGGGGCAGGAGCGCCCTCCGCCGCCGCGATCGTGGTCGGGGGATTCCGTGCCGACGCCGGTGCGGGACCGGTCGCCGCGTGAAAGGGGTGGGCGGGGCCCGGGCCGCCGGACACTGCGGACCGTCCGCACACGATGCTGAGCCGGCCTTGCTTCTCAGGCATACGATGTTGCCCATGACGCAAGAAGACGGAGATCTGGACAGCCTCGTGCGCAAACGCATCCGCGCCCTGCGGGTGGCGCAGGGCTGGTCCCTGGAGGAGCTGGCCTCCCGCGCCCACCTCAGTCAGTCCTCGCTGAGCCGCATCGAGAACGGCCGCCGCCGCCTCGCGCTGGACCAGCTGGTCACCCTCGCCCGCGCCCTGGGCACCACACTCGATCAGCTCGTGGAGACCGCCACCGAGGACGTCGTCACCAGCCCGACGATCGACGGCGCCCACGGCCGGATGCGCTGGACCGTCAAGGCCGACCCCGGGATGAGCGTGGTGCGCCAGCGCATGACCGAACCGCCCCCCGAGAACCCGGCGCGGATGCGCGCCCACCCGGGGCGCGAATGGCTCGTCGTCCTGTCCGGCACGGCGATCCTCGTGCTCGGTCACCGCCGCTTCCGCCTCGAGACCCATCAGGCCGCCGAGTTCCCCACGATGATGCCGCACGCGATCGGCGCCGACGGCGGACCCTGCGAGATCCTGGGCATCTTCGACCGCGAAGCCCGCCGCGGCCACCAGAGCGACAGCGGCGACGTCACCCGGGACGCTCCCGGGTGACGGTGGAACCACGCGACGGCCCTCCCCGGCGGTGGCCCCTTGCGCGTCGGGCAACGCCCCCGCCCCTCGTCTTGCGCAAACCGGGACGCCTCGTGCCGCGGGCGCATACCCGTCCTAGCGTGAAGGGCATGAGCCACACCCACACCCACACTCCCCGCCACGGCGCTCCGCACGGTCACCACCACGCGTGCGCGGCGGACGACCAGGCGGAGATCCTCGACCTGGACGCCGAGGTCCTCGCCGAGCACACCGCCTCCCTCACCGCATGGCTGCCGCTGCGGACCGCCCCGCACCACATCGTGGACCTGGGCTGCGGCACGGGCGCGGGCACCTTCGCCCTCCTCGACCGCTTCCCCGACGCGCACGTCACCGCCGTCGACGCCTCCGCCGAACACCTGGGGCGTCTGCGCGTCAAGGCGCGCACCCTCGGCGTCGAGGAACGCGTGCGCACCGTGCGGGCCGACCTCGACGACGACGCCTGGCCCGGCCTCGGCTCACCGGACCTGGTCTGGGCGTCGGCCTCGATGCACCACCTGACCCGTCCCGACCGCGCACTGCGCGCCGTTCACGGTGCGCTCGCGCCCGGCGGCCTGTTCGCCGTCGTCGAACTGGCCGGTCACCCCCGCTTCCTGCCCGAGAACGCCCCCGAGGACCGGCCCGGTCTGGAAGAGCGCGTCCACGCCGCGGCCGACCGCCGCCAAGCCGCGCACCTGCCCCACCGCGGCGCCGACTGGGGCCCGATGCTGACCGCCGCCGGATTCACCGTCGAGGGGCAGCGCACCGTCGCCGTGCGCCTCGAGGGCTCGCGCGGTGGAGCGGTCGGCCGCTACGCCACCGGTGTCCTGCGGCGCGTCCGCGGCGCCGTCGCGGACGCGCTCCCCCCCGAGGACCTCACCGCGCTCGACCGGCTCCTCGACACCGGCGGCCCGCACAGCATCCTGCGTCGCGAGGACCTGACGGTACGCACCGAGCGCACCGTCTGGGCCGCCCGCCGCACCTGACCCCGGACGGTTCCGCCCGCCGGAGCGGGCCCGCCAGCGAGTTCAAGGCGGCCCAGTGCTTCTTCCTCGACCCCGTCCCGACGGAAGTCCGGGGGGCAAGAGGGACAGCCGCGTCCTCACGGACCAGCGTGCCCGGACACTTCCTCAGCCCTGAGGATTCCCCGATTCCGTTGAGGACGCGGGCGGCGTCCGCCCCCGCGGCGGACCGTCGAGACGGCCTGTCGGTGAGGGAACGCGCGGGGTGGGAGCGCCCCCTGAGGGCCGGCGTCCGCGCGTCGGCCGGTGCACGCCTGCACCCCGTCGAAGCGGGGTGGCGGGGCGCGGTACCCCGGCGCCTTTCCCCCGGTGTCGCCGAAAAGGCATCAAGACGTCACGGAAGTGCCTACTCTCGTCTCTGAGTTGCTCAGTCGTGTGATCGGCAAAAAAAAGGGGGGAGGGCGCGATGGATCCCATCGTGGTGTCGGCGGGGTCGGCCTTGGTCGCCGCGATGGCCACGGACGGCTGGGAGCGGGCCCGAGCGGCCCTGGTCTCGCTGTGGCAGCGCGTGCGCCCGGAGCAGGCGGGCACCGTCGGGGCGGAACTCGCCACCGTCCGCGCCCGGCTCCTCATCGCCCGGAACGCGGGGGACACCGACACCGAGGAGGCTCTGGCGGGCACCTGGCGGCTGCGGCTTCAGGAATTGCTGTCCGAGGACCCCGCCCTGGCCGACGAGCTGCGGCGACTGCTCGCCGAGGACCTGGCACCCGCGATGGCGGCGCACACGCGGGCCGACGGCGCGTCGACCGTGATCAATGCGAACGCCTCCGGGAATTCCCGGATGTTTGTGGCAGGACGCGACCAGCGCATCACAGGTTGAGCACGCCGGCGCCCGCCGTCGCGGAACCGTTCCGACCGGATGGACACGAGAAGCGATCCACCGCTTCGGCGCGGACGCCGGCCGGGATGACGTCCCCTGCTCGACGCACGCCCCGCTCCGTCCACCGTCGGAACGGCCCGCCCGGGAAGAGGAGCCGAGGTGTCGCATCCGCACGTGCCGAAGGAGACGCCGGACGACGGGCGTCCGCCGTCGTCGCACCGGCGCACCGGCGGCGCCGCTCCGCCCCCGGCCCCTTCCTCCGCGTCCGCGGGCGGTGAGGGCTCCCGAGTGTTCATCACGGCCGCGTCCAGCGGCTTCGGCCGCACCTACGTCGCCGCCGGGGACATGACGGTCCACGACGCGCCGGCCCCGTACCGTCTCACGACGTGGTCGGCCGAGCCGCCCGCCGTGCCGCCCGGACACGCCCGTGCCCGCCCCGGTCTGCTGCTGGGCCCGGGCCACGCGGTGGTGCCCTTCACCGGCCGTGGGACGGAACTGGAGAGCCTCCGCCGGTGGCGCGACGACGACTCCGGTCCCGGGCCGGCGGTCCGACTGGTGCACGGTCCCGGTGGGCAGGGCAAGTCCCGGCTGGCCGCGCAGGCCGCACGGCTGTGGTCGGCCGACGGATGGTCCGTGCTGGCCGCCCGTCACCGCCGGGACCTCTCCGCGTCGGCCGTCGGCGCCGAACCGGTGGCGGGCGCCCGCGGAACCCTGGTGGTGGTCGACTACGCCGAGCGGTGGGACCTGCCCGACCTGGTGACCCTGCTGAAGGACCTCCACGTACCCGGTGTCCTCGTCCGGGTGCTCCTGCTCTCCCGGTCGGCCGGCCAGTGGTGGGAGGTCCTCCGGTACCGGATCGACCGCGACCTGGGAGTGCTCGCGGACGCCCGGGAGCTCGGACCGCTCGCACCGCACCCGGTCCACCGGGCACACCTCTTCGAAGCGGCGCGCGCCGGTTTCGCCGAGCGGCTCGGTGTGCCGGACCCGGAAGCGGTGCCGCCGCCCGCGGCCCTCCTGCGGCACGAGGAGTACGGCTTGGTGCTCAGCGTGCACATGGCCGCGCTCACCGCCGTCCTCGCCCACCTCGACGGGACCGCGGCCCCCACGGAGCCCGCGGAGGTCTCCTCCTTCCTCCTCGCCCGCGAGCGCGACCACTGGCAGGAGCTGCACCGCGGGCTCGACCGCCTGTTCCCCACCGGCCCCGACACCATGGCCCGTGCCGTCTACACCGCGACGCTCACCGGTCCGCTCTCCCACCGCGCCGGCCTGCGGGCCCTGCGGAAGATCGGCGTGCACTCCGCCGCACCCGACCAGGTCCTCACCGACCACGGGCTCTGCTATCCCCCGACGGTGATCGGTACCGTCCTCGAACCGCTGCGTCCGGACCGCCTCGGTGAGGACTTCCTCGCGCTCTCCACCCCCGGACACACGTCCGCGTACCCGGCCGATCCGTGGGCGGACGAGGCGGTGGCGGAACTGCTGTCCGGTACCCCGCAGGACTCCGCCCTCGCCTGGGTCCCCCCGGCCCTGACCACCCTGATCGAGACCGCGCGCCGTTGGCCCCACATGGCCGAGCGACTGTGCCGGGTGCTCCGTGCGCATCCCTGGCTCGCCGTACGGGGCGGCAACGGCGTGCTCATCGCGCTGGCCGGACTCGACTTCCTCGACAGCGCCCTGCTGGAAGCGATCGGCGCCCACCTCCCCGTCGGCCCCAGCCTCGAGCTCGACGTCGGTGTAGCCGCGTTCGCCCAGCGCCTGACCGAGGACCGGCTGGCCCGCACCGACGACGCCGCGACCCGCGCACGGCTACGGACCGAACTGGGCGCCCGGCTGTCCTCGGCGGACCTCCATCGCCAGGCGGTGGTCGAATACCGGGAAGCCCTCGCGATCCACCGTCGACTCGACCCCGCCGACTACTCGCTCGACCAGGCCGAGGGGCTGTCGATCGCCCTCGGCGGTCTCGGCAACTCCCAGGCCGCGCTGGGCCGGTACGAGGAGGCGTTGACGAACACCACGTCGGCGGTCGAGGCCTACCGTGCGCTGGCCTCGGCTCTTCCCGCCACGCACGGGCCGGTGCTGGCGAGGGTCCTGGTCAACCAGGGCGGCCAGCTGTGGGAGGTGGGGCGGCGGCAGGAAGCGGTGAAGGCCACCGAGGAGGCCGTCGAGGTCTGCCGACCGCGGGACGACGAGCTGGTCACCCACGAGGCCGAGGCGGCCCGCGGCGCCGCGTTGGGCAATCTGGGCATGATGCTCCTGCAGACGGGCGAACCGGAGCGGGCACTCGCCGCCACCGCCGAGTCGGTGGCGATCCACCGACGACTCGTCGAGACCGATCCGGCCTCCCACCGGCCGGGACTGGCGGAGAGCCTGCATAGATACGCGGCGGTCCGCGAGGCGCTCCGGGCCGACACCGACCACGCGGCCGGCGCCGCGGCCGAGGCCACTGAGCTGTACACCGACCTGGCCGGTGTGCGACGGGACCGCTTCGCCGAAGCCCTCCACTCCAGCCGACGGCTCGAGGAACAGCTCGACGACACCTCGGCCCCGGCCGAACTGCGACGGGCCGCCCTCCGGCACGGAGTCCGCCACATCTCGGTGCCCCCCCGAGGGCGCACACGCCCTGGCGGCCGCCCTCCTGGTCCGTCGGGCGGACCGGTGCCTCACCGAGGAACGGTTCCCGGAGGGCCGTGACCTGCTCACCCAGGCCGTCGAGCAGTACCGGGTCCTCGCCGGGAAGGATCCGGAGTCGTACGGGCACGAGCTGGCGAACGCGCTGCACCTGGTCTCGCTCGCCGAAGCCAAGCTGGGAGAGTTCGGCCCGGCCCTGGCGCACAACGCGGAGGCGACCCGGCTCGTACGAACGCTCGGGCGGGCCGACCCGGCCGCCGCCCCCGCCCTGGCCGCCGTCCTCCTGGCGCAGGCGAGCATCCGCGTCACGGCGGGCACGGAACTCCCCCTGGCGTTCGAGCCCGCCCAGGAGGCGATCCGGCTCTACGAGGGGCTCGCGGAGCGGGCACCGGCCACGTTCGGACAGGAACTCGCCCTCGCTTATCTCCTCCTCGTCGACCTCCTGCACGGCACCGGCGACCACGCGAGGGCCGACGAGGTCTCCCGTGCCCTCGACGCGGCCCTCCAGGGCGAGCCGCCGGGCGGGCGCCCGCCCGGCACCTGACGCCCGGCCACCGCCCCGCACCTGTACGGATCGCGGCCGTGCGGGGACGCCGGTGCCCACGACAAAGACACGGACCGTGTCCGCCCTGCCGGTCGGCACCGCTTTCCCCACGCCGCGCGCCGGGGAGACCTTCTTCGACGGCCGGTACGCGCGCGAGGCGTTCCCCCAGGTCCCGAAAGGGCTCCGGCAGAACCTGCGGTTGCCGCTGGTGTGCGGCACCGCCGAACAAGGTTCTCGATGACCCGCGGCAGGACCGCACCCGGCGCTTCCTGCGGCGGATCGTGGAGGCGGACCGCCCGTGAGGGGCCGCGGCGGGTCCGGGAAGCGGGGCGGTGCCGTACTCCGGCACGGATCCAGGCTCTCACCGAGTTCCGCAACCGCATCGCGCTGCGCGAACCGGCCCCTGTCAATGTCAGTGGTGGTGTCTACTGTGCGCGCATGGACGAGAACCCACGGAATTCGATGAGGAACGTGGGCTCCCCCGCGGGGTCGGGAGCCGATGCGGAGCCGAAGGGGGTCGCGCTGTATCACGACATGCGGGTGGAAGAGGACTTCACCAAGTGCGCGACCCGCATCTTCTCCATCCTCAAGAAGGCCGCGGCAACCAGTCCCGGCGCTCCGCGCCACCTCTACCTCGATGTCCAGGGACACCGCAATTCCGCCGGCGGCTACGACGCCGATGCCTTGGAGATCATCCAGGACTTCCTGCTGGGATTCCTCATCCCGTATCTAACGGAGATCAGTACACCGCTCTACCGGGCGAGGAACCCCGAGCCACAGCGGGAGGACGTCCCCGATGTCCTGAACATACGCGACCCCGACCGCGCAAACGCCTACGACCACCGCGAGCTGCGTGTACGCAACCGGGACGGCCGACCCGACCAGCGCCGGTCCAGACCTCCGGTCCGAGCCATTGCCGACTACCTCGGTCTCGATGAGCCGATCTGCCTGATCTGCTGGCAGGCACCGGTGGAGAGAGCCCACGTAGTTCCGGAGTCCCTCGGCGGTTCCAACGATGTGCGGAACTTCGCCCTCCTCTGTCCGCGTCACCACCGTGAGGCGCCCGATGTCGCGGACGCTGAAGCGTTCTGGTCCTGGGTCGACTACGCCTGCGAACGCGACGGGCATATGAAGTGGGAGGGTGTACCACCGGAGATGCTGGCGAAGGCGGAACTCGTCGGCCTCCACATCGAGACGTCCGGACCCGTGCGGAAGAGCCTGCGCCATTTCGACCGAGTCCGGGACGAACTCGTGCGTCACTACGGCTGGTGCCCGGAGGACTTCGCCGGCGGCTACCACTGGGGGGCACTGATGGATGAGTTCCACACCGTGATGGAGGCGGCGACCAGTACTCACTTCAACGTCGCCAAGAAGGCGTCCACCGAGGCATGGGCCTTCGAAGTGGCTCGCAGACGCCTGAGCGACGGGGCCGCTGAGCGTGAGGTCGGCGATGACCCGCCGGCGGTGTCGAGCCATCCGTCGGTCGAACTGTCGGAACGGACGGTGCGCAAGTCGCCGAGCCATGGTGACGCGCGGAGTCTGGTCGATGCCGCGCGGCGGGCCGAGATCGCGATCGAGGCGGCGGCACTCGTGCGCGACATCATCGCTTCCACGGGGGTTTCCAGTGCCGCGGAGGTGCTGCGGGGCATCAAGGAGGAGGTCGCGGACCGCACGGCACAGTTCGAGAGGCTGGCTGATGAGGTGACGGGGCATGCGGTCTGTCGGTACTGTGGTCACGCGATAGCCCGGATCGGGGACGCTCCCTGGCGCCATAGTGCTGCGGCGCCCATGTCCCGTGGCTGCCGGGCCGCCAGCTTCGACCGGGACGGCACCTGGGACGACTCCCTCGACCGGGCGTGGAAGGCGACTCCGCCGAAGACGTATCGGTGAGCTGTCCGTGGATGTCGTGACCCCGAGGAGTCCCCAAGCCTTCTCGTCGGCGGGGCCGACTTCACCGCCGTTCAGCAGATCCGCCCCCGCCGAGAGCCGAGACCGGGTCGGACACACCTGCTGACCAAGCTGCTGTGCTGCGACGTCTGCGGGCGCCGCATGGGCCCCCACTGGGTCCGTCGGCACTCCGGTCACGCCGCCACGGCCACACCAGCGCCACCCGCCCCCATCCGGCACGTACACCGAACGCCTCCATACGCGAAGACCAGGCGCTTCCCCACCCCGCCCTGCACCTGCGCCTCATCAGCCACATCAACACGCCCGGCTGCGGTCCCGGCCACCGGTCCGGCGTCGCCTCCTCCCACGATCGAGCAGGCCATCGCCCACCTCCGCGACCAGGAGATCACCCCGGTCCACGACTCCGCGCCCAGGACCCCGGCCGCGGACGCACCCCGAGCAGGAAGGATCAGCATCGACTGACGAGCCACGGGGCCGGCGGACATCGGAGGAAGGAGGAGACCGGGGAGAAGGACCGAACGCGGAACACCCGCCCCGGCCGGAAGCCGATGCGGGTGCCGATCGTCCCTGCCCGGAAAACGGGCCACGTGGGGCGCTTGTGTGTCCGAGGGGGGACTTGAACCCCCACGCCCGATAAAGGGCACTAGCACCTCAAGCTAGCGCGTCTGCCATTCCGCCACCCGGACTAGGTGTCTGCCGCCTCGGCGGGGTGTTCCCCCGTGGCGACATGGACAACCATACCAAGGTTTCGCAGCGCCTTTCACCTGCGTTTTCCGTGCCTCCGGGCGGTGGTGGGCGGGGTGCACGGTGCGTGTCCGGGCGGTCACGTGCACCGGGACGGGAGCCCGCGCGGCGGCGGCCCTTCCCGCGGGTGGCGCGGGGAGGGCCGGCGCCGTTCGGCCGGCCGGCCCGGCGGGTCGGCCGGCCGGGCGGGCGGTCAGCGGCGCCGCTTGCGCAGGGCCGCCAGGTTGTCGTAGCTGATCTTGGCCTCGCGCAGCGACTGCGCGGGGTCGGTGGCGCTCGGGGAGTTGTCGTCCTCGACCATCGGGTTGTGGTAGTTCCGCTGCCCGACGCGGGAGAAGAACGTCGTGTAGTCGATGACGCCCGTGCCGAAGGGCACCATGTCGTAGCCCATGCCGTTGGTGGTGCTGACGACGCCGTCCTTGGCGTGGAACAGCGGGTAGCGCTTGTTGTGGCGGGCGACCAGGCCGGCCGGGTCGAAGACGTTCTTCCTGGTCGAGCCGTCGTGGGCGGTGTACGTGTGGAACTTGTACTGGGCGACGTGCGCCCAGAAGATGTCCATCTCCAGCCAGACGAGCCTCGGGTCCGTGACCTTGAGGAAGTACTCCAGCTTGCGGATGCCGGAGCTGCGGGTGGGGCGGCCCTGGTCGTCCAGCGGGCCGCCGTCGAGCAGGAAGCCGTAGGCGCTGTCGTGGTTGTGGGTGTAGAGCTTGACGCCCTCGCGGCGGGCGATCTCGCCCAGGGCGTTCCACTTGTCGGCGGCCACGTCCCAGTCGGCGCGGTAGGGGCTGCCGGTGGGGTCGCCACCGGTGCCCATGTGGTCCATGCCGAGGATGTTGGCGATCTCCAGGTGCTTCTTGAAGGTGTCCTTGTCCGCCGTGGTCAGCGGCCAGGAGGACGGGATGAAGCCGTGGTTGCCCCGGGCGCGCAGACCGTAGTCGTCGAGCCAGCGGCGCAGCAGCCTGGCGCCCGCCACGGATTCCAGGCTGGCGCCGCCGGGGGCGTTGGCGTGCTGGTTGTAGCCGGCGAACTCCACCTGGCGGTAGCCGTGGCGGGCCAGCTGCTTGAACACCTCGCGGAAGCCGGAGGGCAGGTCACTCGCGAGCGGGTCGCGGGCGGTGGCGTCGCGGACGGTGTAGAGGATGATGCCGCGCTTGTGCGGCGGGACGAGCACCTGCCCGCGCCCGTGTCCGTGGTCGTGGTCGTGGCCCCCGCCCCGGCCGTGGGCCAGGGCGGGGGCGGCGCCGAGGACGGGGGCCGCGACGGCTCCGGCCGCCACGGCCGTGCAGGTGCTGAGGAAGCGGCGCCGGTCCACGCCGAGGGCGCGGCGCAGTCCCTCGTCCGGGGCGTCGGCGGCGGTGGCCTCGGTGCGGGAGGGGTCGGAGTACGGGGTCACGAGTGGCCTGCCTTCTCGGTCGTGGCCGGCTCCGGTGCCGCCGGGACCGGCCGTTGTCAGTGCCGTGTGTTTCACTCTCGGTAGTCGGATCTCGGGTGCCGTGCCGGGTGGTGCGTCAGCCGAGTCCGGCGAGCCGGAGCAGGAGTTGTTTGACGTCGGTGGCCGCGACGCGGTCGCCGAGGGCGTGGGGGGTGGAGCAGATGAGGAGCGGACCGTCGTCGTCGCTCGCGGGGAGGCGGCCGTGGCTGCCGCGAATAGGTGAGGGGTCCAGGGGCACGACCGCCATGCGGTAGCGCATGCCGAGCTTCTTGCGCGCCAGTGCGGTGGCCGCCTTGACCTTGACGTAGGGGTCGAGGGGATCCATGAAGAGCTCGACCGGGTCGTAGCCGGGTTTGCGGTGGATCTCGACGAGCTGCGCGAAGTCGGGCGCGCGGTCGTCGTCGAGCCAGTAGTAGTACGTGAACCAGGCGTCGGGTTCGGCGACGGCGACCAGCTCGCCGGCGCGCGGGTGGTCGAGGTGGTGGGTCTTCTTGCCCTCGTCGTCGAGGAGCTGCTCGATGCCGGGCAGTCCGTCGAGGGCGGCGCGGGTGGCGTCGAGGTCCTCGGGGCGGCGCACGTAGACGTGGGCGAGCTGGTGGTCGGCGACGGCGAAGGCGCGGGAGGCCATCGGGTCGAGGTATTCCATGCCGTCCTGGGTGTGGACCTCGAGGAGGCCGGCGCGGCGCAGGGCGCGGTTGATGTCCACGGGCCGGTTCACGCGGGTGATGCCGTACTCGGACAGGGCGACGACGGTACGGCCCTCGGCGCGGGCGTCGTCGAGGAGCGGGGCCAGGGCGGCGTCGAGGTCGGCGGCCGCCTGCAGGGAGCGCGGGTCGTCGGGGCCGAAGCGCTGCAGGTCGTAGTCGAGGTGAGGGAGGTAGCACAGGGTCAGGTCGGGGTGGCGGGTGCGCATGATGTGGCGGGTGGCGTCGATGATCCACTGGCTGGAGACCAGGTCGGCGCCGGGGCCCCAGAAGTGGAACAGGGGGAAGGTGCCGAATTTCTCGGTGAGTTCGTCGTGCAGGGCGGGCGGGCGGGTGTAGCAGTCGGGTTCCTTGCGGCCGTCGGCGTAGTAGACGGGGCGGGGGGTGACGGTGATGTCGGTGTCGGCGCCCATGGCGTACCACCAGCAGATGTTGGCGACGGTGTAGCCGGGGTGGGCGCGGCGGGCGGCGTCCCAGAGCTTGTCGCCGGCGACGAGGCCGTTGTGCTGCCGCCACAGCAGGACGTCGCCGAGTTCGCGGAAGTACCAGCCGTTGCCGACGATGCCGTGCTCCGAGGGCGTGGTGCCGGTGAGGAAGGTGGACTGGGCGGCGCAGGTGACGGCGGGCAGGACGGTGCCGAGCGGGGCGCGGGAGCCGGACCGGCCGAGCGCCTTGAGGTGGGGCATGTGGTCGAGGAGACGGGGGGTGAGGCCCACGACGTCGAGGACGAGCAGGGGGGTGGGGTCGGTCATGGCAGTTCCTTCAGGCCGAGGTCCGTCAGGAGGTCGCGGGCCAGGGTGAGTTCGGCGGCGATGCCGTCGGCGAGCTGGGTGCGGCCGCGGGGGCGCAGCTCGGGCGGGAGGGCCTGCCAGGTGTAGGTCTCGACCTCCAGGTGGCGGGTGAGGGGGTGCGGGCCGCCGACGAGCCGGGTCAGGGCGGACTTCAGGACGGGCAGCGTGGAGGTGAGGGGCGCGGTGGGGGCCGCGTGCAGGGGGACGTGGAAGTGGGCGCGCCAGGGCGCCGTGTCGGGCAGGGCGCCACCGGCCAGGGCCTCGTCGAGGTCGTCGGTGCCGCGCAGGCCGGCGGGGGTGGAGGTGCGGGTCTGGTGCAGGAAGCGGGGTTCGGCGAAGGCGGCCAGGGCCTCGCGGACCTCGGGGAGGTGGGGCTGTTCGGCGTGCAGGGCGGCGGAGAGCTGGGACTTGACCACGGGCACGCCGGCCCGGGTGAGGTCGTCCAGGGCGGTGTGCGGGTCTTCGAAGGAGGTGGCGAGGTGACAGGTGTCGACGCAGACGCCGACGCGGTCGTGGGCGATCGCGGTGAGCGGGGCGATGGCGTCGCGGGTGGTCTCGACGACGCAGCCGGGTTCCGGTTCCAGGGCGACGCGGATGGAGCGTCCGGTCAGTTCCTGGAGGGCGTCGAGGCGTTCGGCGAGGGTGCGCAGGGCGGCGTGGGCCGTTTCCGCCCGCTGTTCGTCGTGGGCGGTGCGCCAGGCCAGGGGCAGGGTGGAGATGCTGCCGTCGGTGACGTCGTCGGGGAGGAGTCCGGCGAGGACGCGGGCCAGGGAGGTGGTGTGCTCCAGGCGCTCGGGGTCGGCCCAGTCGGGTCTGTAGACGCGGTACTTGACCTCCTCGGCGCCGAAGCCCTCGTAGGGGAAGCCGTTGAGGGTGACGACCTCCAGGCCGCGCCGGTCGAGTGCGCAGCGCAGTCCGCGCAGGGCGGCGGGGTCGGTGACGAGGGCGTGCGCGGCGTCCTTGGCGAGCCACAGGCCGATGCCGAGCCTGTCGCGGCCGAGGCGGCGGCGGACCGGTTCGCAGTGGTCGCGGAGCTGGGTGAGGACACCGTCCAGGGTTTCGGCGGGGTGCACGTTGGTGCAGTAGGCGAGGTGGACGGTGGAGCCGTCGGGGTGGCGGAAGCGCATGGCTCACGCCTCCGTGGCGGGGGCGCCGGCCGGCTGTGGCTCGTCTCTCGGTGCGCCGCGCAGGATGGAGTTGCCCTCGTGGGTGGCGTCGGTGGCGTCGACGTCGAGGTTCAGGCGGCCGCTGAGTCCGTAGAAGGCGACGGGGTTGCGCCACAGCACCCGGTCGACGTCGTCCTCGGTGAAGCCCTCGGCGAGCATCAGGTCGGCGACCTTGCGGGTCTTGAGGGGGTCGCTCCTCCCCCAGTCGGCGGCGGAGTTCACCAGGACCCGCTCGGGGCCGTGGGCGCGCAGGATCGCGACCATCCGTTCCTCGTCCATCTTGGTGTCCGGGTAGACGGAGAAGCCGAGCCAGGCGCCGCTGTCCTTGGCCTCCTTGACGGTGGTCTCGTTGAGGTGGTCGACCAGGACCCGGTCGACGGGGAGCGCGGACTCCTCGACGACGTCCAGGGTGCGGCGCAGTCCCGCGAGCTTGTCGCGGTGCGGGGTGTGCACCAGGGCGGGCAGGCCGTGGTCGGCGGCGAGCTGGAGCTGGGCGGCGAGGGCGGTGTCCTCGGCGGGGGTCATGGAGTCGTAGCCGATCTCGCCGACGGCCACCACGTTGTCCTTGACGAGATAGCGGGGCAGCGCGTCGAGGACGGGCGTGCAGCGGGGGTCGTTGGCCTCCTTGGGGTTCAGGGCGAGGGTGCAGTGGTGGGCGATGCCGTACTGGGCGGCGCGGAAGGGTTCCCAGCCGAGGAGGGCGTCGAAGTAGTCAAGGAAGGAGGCCGGGGAGGTGCGGGGCTGGCCGAGCCAGAAGGAGGGTTCGACGACGGCGCGGACGCCCGCGGCGTACATGGCCTCGTAGTCGTCGGTGGTGCGCGACGTCATGTGGATGTGGGGGTCGAAGATGCGCATCAGGACTCCTTGCCGTGGGGGTCGTCCGTGCCGTGCGGCGGGGTGGCGGGGGCGGACCCGGTCAGGGCCAGGGCGCGGTGCAGGTCCTCGGGGACGGGGCGGCCCGCGGCGGCGCGTTCCGCGGCGTAGTCGCGGAGCATGCGGGCGAGTTCGCCGTCGCCCCGGGCGCGTCGGTCCAGGTCCGCCACGTGGTCGAGGGCGACGCCGGTGAACAGGCACTTCAGGACCGCGTGCCGCCAGGCGTGGGCGTCGAGGTGCCGGGCGGCGTAGGGGCCGAGGGCGGCGGCGACCAGCCGGGTGTCGTTGGTGCGCAGGGCGTCCTGGACGAGCGGGAGGGCGTCGGGGCCGTCGGGCAGGAGGTGCGGCAGGGCGTGCAGGACGGCGCGGCGTTCGTCGGCGGTGCCCTGGAAGTAGACCCGGGTCAGGGTGTCGGCGTCGGCGCGGGCCGCGTGCAGGACGAGGACGCGGGCGGCGTCGGCGTGGGCGGGGCCGCAGCGGCGGCCGGCCTCGGCCAGGCGCAGCTCCCACACGGAGATGGGCCCGTGGGTGCCGGGGTGGGCGGCGGCCTCGTCCAGGGCCTGGTCGAGCCAGGCGCGGGCGGCTCCGCCCAGCCGCTCGTCGAGGCGGCGGCGCAGTTCGGCGGGCGGGGTGAGGGCGGGGGTGGTGCCGTCACCGGGGGTCGCCGGTCCGCCGGTGGTGTCCGCCTCCGGGGTGGCCGGTGCGGCGTGCGGGCGGGTCATGGGGTTCTGCTCCCTTCGGGGGTGGCGGAGGGATCGCCGTGCGGTGGGGCGGAGGGGGCGGCGGTCGCCGCGCGCCCGGCGGCGCGGCGCAGGAACGGGAGGGAGTGGGCGGCGAAGTGGGGGCCCGCGTGGGAGTGGCGGGGCAGTTCGACGACGGTCAGGCCCTGGTAGCCGGTGGTGGCGAGGGCTGCGAGGAGGGGCGGGAAGTCGATCTCGCCGTCGCCGAAGGGGAGGTGTTCGTGGACGCCCCGGCGCATGTCCTCGATCTGGACGTGGCGCAGCCAGGGGGCGGCGTCGCGTACGCAGTCGGCGGGCGGGAGGGGTTCGAGGCACTGGCAGTGGCCGAGGTCCAGGGTGAGGCCGAGGGGCTCGGGGTCGCCGAGCGTGCGGCGCAGGTGGTGGAAGTCGGCGAGGGTGGCGAGGAGGTGGCCGGGTTCGGGCTCGACGGCGAGGGGGACGCCGGCGGCGGTGGCGGCGTCCAGGACGGGGGTGAGGGTCTCGGCGAGGCGTTTCCAGGCGGTGTCCTCGTCGGTGCCGTCGGGGACGGTGCCGCTGAAGCAGTGCACGGCGTGCGCGCCGAGGTCGGCGGCGACGCGGACCGCCCGCAGGAGGAGGTCGACGCGGCGGGCGCGGTCGTCCGGGTCGGGGTCGAGCAGCGAGGGGCCGTGCTTGCGGCGGGGGTCGAGCACGTAGCGGGCGCCGGTCTCCACGGTCACGCCGAGCCCGAGCCGCTCCAGCCGGTGCGCCACCCGGCGGGTGCGGGCGACGAGGTCGGGGGCGAGCGGGTCGAGGTGCATGTGGTCGAGGGTCAGGCCGACCCCGTCGTAGCCGAGGTCGGCCAGGAGGGCGAGGGCGTCGTCGAGGCGGAGGTCGGCGAGGCCGTTGGTGCCGTAGCCGAAGCGGAGGGGGGTGCGGGTGCCCTGGTCCGGGTTCCGGCTCACGTGATGCTCACCTTCCTCATGGCGGCCCTCCTCGCGAACATCCGGCCGGCCGGGGCCAGGGCCGCGATCAGGAGGGGGGTGACGGTCGCGCCGGAGCGGGCGGCGAGTGCGGCCTGGAGCGGGACGGTGGCGCGGATGCCGCCGCCGACGGCGCGCTGGGTGAGCGGGGCCGGGCCGCTTCTTCAGGCTGAACTTCAGTGTCAGCTTGCGCTCCTGGCGCGAACCGGTCCTCAATTCCGGCCCGCCCCGTCGCGCACCCCCGCGC